>JAFKFF010000079.1 GCA_017307315.1 Alphaproteobacteria bacterium | reverse complement strand
GCGCCAGGGGCTGTCGATCGGATGCCCGGAAGAGATCGCCTACCGCATGGGTTTCATCGACCGCGATGCGGTTCGCGCTTTGGGTCGCGAACTCGCGAAGACCGGTTACGGCCAGTATCTCGTCGAGATCGCCGACAGCGCGGTCTGAGGCGGAGGCCGGAAGGCCCGGGTGTGGTCTCGCGCGTTCCTTCCGCGCGCTGCGGCGGGGGTCACGGAAGCGCCTCAATCCTTAAGAACTTCTTTACGACAAGAAGTTCGCGCGGGACGGCGCGCAAACTTTTCCTGTCGCCCGGCGAACTTCTTACCGCTTCGCGCATTTCGTCATGACGGCGCCGCTTTTGTCGGCCATTCCCTTATGCCGCATGCGTAGCAAGACATGTTTTTCCAGCAACGAAGACGGGCTGAAATATGGTTAACTATATAAGAACCAATCCTTTTCCGCTCCCGCGAACCCATGTATGGTCTTGCCGCAAAGCAGGTCCGCGCCGCAATTTTCCTGCGGACCGATCCGGTTAGGTGGCAGGTTCTCAAATCCATAATGTCTCAAATTTTGGGGATTGAATGCCGGACGTGATTCAGCAGATCGAATGGGCGGGCCAGAACTTGGCTGATGCAAATAACGGGGCCCGCATCCTATCCCAGCCTGCGTCCTTTTATGATGGCGCGCTTCGCATTCGCCAATCCAAGGTCAAGCGCATCATCGATTTCATCGGCGCGGGGTTGGGGGTTTTGGTCCTGCTTCCCTTCCTGGTCCTGATCGCGCTCGCCATCCTGGCGGAAAGCCGGGGTCCTGTGTTTTTCCGTCAGCGTCGCTCCGGCCGGGACGGGTCAGTTTTCGTGATCTACAAGTTCCGCACCATGCATGTGCTGGAGGACGGCGACGATGTCGTGCAGGCGACCCGCAATGACGGGCGCACCACGGCGGTGGGCCGCTTCCTGCGGCGCCTCAGCCTGGACGAACTGCCCCAGCTTCTCAACGTTCTCAAAGGCGAGATGTCGCTGGTGGGCCCGCGCCCGCACGCCGTCGCTCACGATCAGTATTACCTGCAGACCGTGCCCGAATATAAGCTGCGCTTTTATTGCAAGCCGGGAATAACCGGCCTGGCGCAGATCAAGGGATTTCGCGGGGAAGTGCGCGACATCGCCCATATGAGCGAACGGATCGCCTGCGATGTCGAATATATCGAGAATTGGTCGCTGGCGATGGATGCACGCATCCTGATCATGACGGCGGTCAGCACGCCCTTCCATCGCGCCGCCTACTAAGCGCGCCAGCCGGATCTCAGGCGGCGCCCAGGCTCAGCTCCGAACGATCTGTTCGACCGGAAGGCTTTGCGCCAGTTCGGGATCCGAAACGATGTCGGACGACTTTCCGTCTCCCATATGGGTGCTGAGCAGCCACAGATAGGGCGCGATGCTGTCTTCCACGAAACGGTAGATCACCGAATCCTCCGAAGGCATCTCGATCAGAAGATCGCTCGCCACCAGCTGCGCGATCAAATCCTCGCAGCGCCGGATGGTGTCGGAATTGGCCATCGCCGCGCGGATGTCTTCCTTGCGGAAACTGCCGCCACCCAGCAGCGCGGTACCCGCCAGGGCGCCCAGCGCCCGGGTCTGGCCTTCGCGCACCGTTTTCCACAAAAGGCCCTGGCAGCGGTTGGAAAGCCGGCTCTTGAACTCGCGCACCGCCAGCTTGGTCGCCGCCGCCGCATTCTCGCCCGTCACATTGCCGTGCCCCGATTCCAGGGCGAAGATCGCGGCATTGAGGCTGATCAGGCTGGCGATGTAAGGCGAGCCGTGCGCGGCGGTGACGATGGCGCGGGTCGCATTCTCGTCGAATCGAACGCCGCCCAATTCCTCGCCATTCTTGATCAGCATGCGGACCTCGGACACCGTCATCCACGGCACCTGAAGGGCATAGAGGTTGCGCTGGATCGACGGCGTGTGCTCGATCAGCTCCACCAGATTGGCGGCGACGCCGGCGATGACCAGCTGAACGCGCACCAGCCGGTCGGACAGATTCTTGATCAATTCCGCCACATCGCGCCGGAACAGAGGCGACTCGCTGCGGTCGAATTCGTCCAGCACGATGACGACGCGGGTGCCCACGATCTTGGCGAGATAGTCGCTGGCGACGCGGGCCGAGATCGGCGTGGACGGCAGGATGTCGGCCAGCATCTGGCCCTTTTCCACTTCCTGCGAGGTGGGGCCGACCGTGCTGTGGAACAGCATGGGAATGCTGGCCGCCACGGTGCGGAACACTTCATCGAAATTGGAATCCGACCCGCAGGAGACATAGACCACCAGATAGCGGGCATCGCGCGCGGCCTGCGCCAGCACGTGCAGCACCGACGTCTTGCCCAGGCCGCGGGCGCCGTAGATGACGGTATGCAGGCGCTGCTCTTCGATCGCACGAATGAGCTGAGTCAGAATCTCGGTACGGCCGGCGAAGCGCTTGCGATCTCCCACGGGCTGAGACGGCGTGAAGGCTTCGAGCAGCTTCATGCGCGCGCGCGCCTGGGCGTCCATGGCCTGCGGGCTGACATGGTCGTTGGCATTGGCGCGGAAACGGGGAAAGACCGTTGCGTTGGAAGCTTTGCGGGGACCTGGCGCAGACGGCGTCGGCCGGAAGGCACCGGCTTCCGGACGCGGCTCGGCGCCCAGTTCTGCACGACTCCAGGGGACCAGACGGCCCAGTTTTTCAAAGAACGTCATAGCAGCACTTTATCCATTCTGCACTGCACCATGCTTCTTTTAGCACTGCCATGCCCTGGGTGAAGAATAGCAAGCCCGCCTGTGAAAAACCTAGGACTTTCGTTTTCCCGCAGTTTAATTGCTGGCCGTTAAGTTAATATGATCGGCTTCAAACACTGTTCGGACGCCGGCCCCGCCGGCACTCTTTAACGCGCAAACGCCATCCCGGTGCCATGCCGGGATCATCCTGCCCGTGCCCCGGCGAGGAGGCGCAAGGCATCGAACATCCGCCACAGCCGCAGGCGATAAAGGATGGCCAGTGCGCCACATTTCTGCCGAAATCCGCCGATCCGGCGCGTGCTCAGCACCCTGCCCGAATGGATCACCGCCGATAACGGCAGGGCGAGCGCCCGCAAGAGCCACTTCAGCCGCCCATGGCTTTTGCGCATCATCAGGGCATAGCTCTCGGAATTGATCCGCAACCATTTCGCCCGGAGCTCGCGCCAGTCGCGGCGGGCCGGATGGCCGACCACCGCTTCGGGCGCATAGCCCAGCCGGAAATTCATTCCCGTCGCGCGGTGCGACCAATCCACATCTTCCGAAACGCCATTGCCGAACCCGCCCACCGCCTGAAAGAGGGTTCGCGGACAGAAGAGGTTTCCGGATGGCGCGAACCCCTTCCTGAGAACATAGCTTTCGGCATCGAAGGCGAAGACCCGCTCGAAGGCTTCGGTGGGGCTCATCCGCGTTTGGCTTGCCGTCAGAACCTCCACCCGCCCGCCGGCGAAATCGCAATGCGCGAGCGCGGCGAGCCCGGCCTCCAGCCATCCCTGGCCCGGCCGGCAATCCGCGTCGACAAAAGCAAGGATATCTCCCCGCGCGGCGGCCGCGCCGCCGTTGCGCGCAGGTCCCGCGCCTTTTTCACGCACCGTCACCACGCGCGCGCGCCCGGCCACCAGCCGGATCACTTCGGCCTCGCCCTGCGGCGAGGCATTGTCGGCCACGATGATTTTCAGATCGTTCAGACACAGATCGAGCGCCTTCAGATCGTTATAATGGGGGATGACGACGCTGACTTTCACCGCCAGCCTGCGCTTTCGCGTCCGCCCGGCGTGTGGTCAACGGGGCGGGGTATGATAGTTTGAGCGCCCGAACCCCCAATCCCCTCGCCGATTCCACCCCTCATACGCGCATCAGGACCCGGAAACATGCAGACCATCTATGACTGGGTCACCATGGCCGTATTCGCCGGCCTGGTCGTTCTTTTCCTCAACCGCTCCATGGCCCCCGAAGAGAAACAGGACAATATCTACCATTACGCTCCTCCCGCGCTGGGCTGCGCCATTGCCAATTATCTGGGCAATCATGACCAACGCGTGGCGGCCATCGCGCTCATTATCGCCGTGGTCGGCTATATCCTGTTTTTCCTGCATCCGTTCGAAAAGCGCTGAGCTGATCTTTCATGTCAGCTCCATCAGCCGCGAGGCGCGCTCGGTTCCGATCAAGGCGCGGCGCTGCGATGCCGCGACATGCATCACCAGCCTGGGGACGAACCGTTCCATGATCGCGAGCGAGCGGACCTTGTCGCTGCCGATGACGGAAAAGCGGGCCAGGAGCCCGTCCGGCGTATAGCCGTGCATGGCGGTGCGCAGCCGTTCCATCCTCTGCTCCGCCACGGTGGTGGGAAAGGTCTCCCCCAGACGCGTCCAATAGAGAATGGTCTCCTGCCGCTCGCGGGACGTGGCGACCAGCCGGCGGCAGGGCACCGTGACGGAAGACGGCAGTTGCAAGGTCAGCGGCGTGCTTTCGATGATCGCGAATCCGAAGGCCGGATAGCAGACTTCGGGACGGTGAAGCTGCAATTCATTATTTTCGACATCACCATGCGCCGTCAGCATGATGACTTCGTCGCCGGTGGTTTGCTGGCGATAGATCCGCCCCACCGTCTCGCCATAGAGCCGCGCCGCCAGGCTGTCGGGCGTTTCCGGCGCCACCAGGTCGCTGACATCGCGCGACGACCAGTTTTCCAGGGTACGCGGCAGGATGTCGTTCAGCTTCTTGCCGTCTCCCATCAGGGTGGTTTGCCGGCGCGGCTTGAGCGCATAGGCGGCGCCCGAGACCAGGCAGCAGGCGCCGCCGATCAGAAAGTCGCGCCGCGCGATCATGTCTTCACCCGGCGCGAGAAGAAAAAGCGCGACAGGACCGCATCCACCGCGAAGATCAGAATCAGGGCGATGGCGAAGACCATGATGCCCGCCGCCATGTGCAGGAAGCCCTGGGCCACCGCATTGCCCGCCAGATAAGTCAGAAGAATGAGAATGACGATCCGGATCACATTGGCGAGGATGGCAATGGGGATCGCCAGAAGGCCCAGGAACAGCGAATAGCGCCAGGAACTGCCCCGCATCAGATAGATATAGAACAGGCTGATGGCGAGAAGTCCGAAGATCGAATTGAGCCCCGAACAGGCGTCCTCCACCAGAAGCTGATACTGGGCCACATAGATGACCACGCCCTCATGGGAGACCGGCACCCCGAAAGGCTGCAACACCGCCGTCGCGGCGGTGGAGACGAATTGCTTGAGCGGGAATGTGATCTTGTCGATCCACATCCTGGGCGGCGGCACCGCGAACAGCAAATAGAAGAAAATGAACCAGTTGCGGAAAATCGGGCGCAGGCCGAACTTGGAATAGAAGATCGCGACGCCGACGCCGTAAAGGCCGCTGGCGCTCAAGGTCATCAGATCGAAAGCCTGCCCCGCCATGTAGAAGACCAGCGAAAAAGCCAGCAGGAACGCGACCACCCAGGCATTGCCGGGCGAGCCCTGTTTGCGGATGGCGGGAAGCTGGAGCCAGAAGAGCCAGGCGGCCGTCGCCAGGATCAAGGGACCGTGGGCGCCCTCTTCATGCGACCAGGTTCCGGCCGCGAGGATGGCGAATGTCGGGATCGCCAGGGCCGCAGCCCCGACCAGCAGCGGCCAGGATGTGGAGAGCATTGCGGCGAAACTCTGCCGGGGTATCGAATCGTGGTCCGGCGCCGCCGTCGTCACCGTTTCAGGCCTCGTTCAGAACCGTGCCGATGACTTCCGCATGGTCACCCCGCAACTGCTCGGTAAGGGTCTTCACGTCGCTGACGAAACTCTTGTTCCGGCGCGCCACGATCAGGCTGTAGCCCACCACGGTGCTGACCCGTCGCGCGTCCGAACAGATATTGGCGGGCGGCGTGTCGATGATGGTGGCGTCGTACTCGCGCAGGCAGAAATGCATCAGCGCCTCGAACCGGTTGCCCGCGAGCAGTTCCTGGGCATTGGAAGCCCTGTCCAGCGAGAACAGGGCCGAGAGCGAGGGCAGAATCTCGGTATCGATGCAGGAATCGAAATCCATGTCGGAGCCGAGCGCCGCGCGCAGGTCGAAATCATGTCCGTGGCGGCCGAACATGGCGGCAAGGGAGGGACTGCGCATGTTCGCGTCGATCAGAAGCGTGTTGACCCCGATCTGCGACAAGGAAACCGCCAGATTGGCGGCAACGAAAGAACAGCCCACCCCTTCGCTGGCGGCGCAGACGGCGAGCGCGCGATGA
>JAFKFF010000078.1 GCA_017307315.1 Alphaproteobacteria bacterium | reverse complement strand
CGGTCGTGGCGGCGTTGCGGCCGAGATTGAGGACCGTATCCATCATGCCCGGCATGGAGACGCGGGCGCCGGAACGCACCGAAACCAGAAGCGGCTTGGCGGGATCGCCGAAATTGCCGTGCGCCAGTTCGCCGACCTGCTTGAGAGCGGCATCGACCTGGTCTTTCAGGTCCGAAGGATAGCTTTCCGCGTTGGCATAGTAATAGGTGCAGACCTCGGTGGTGATCGAGAAGCCCGGCGGCACCGGCAGTCCGAGATTGCTCATCTCCGCCAGGTTGGCGCCTTTGCCACCCAGGAGATTTTTCATCCCGGCCTGGCCCTCCGCCTTGCCATCGCCGAACGCATAAACCCACTTGGTCATCCCGAACTACCCTCTATCCTGGAGAAGTCACCAATCCGATGTACCGCCTCCCGTAAGGAGGCCAGAAGATGCAGCCGGTTTTCCCGGACCTCGGCATCCTCCGCATTCACTTTCACAGCCTCGAAAAATCCATCCACCGGAACGCGCAAAGCCGCCATTTGGCGCATGGCCGCAGCGAAATCTTCCCGCGCCAGGGAAGATGTGATGAGGATTTTTGTCTCTTTCAGGGCGGAGAACAGAGCCTTTTCCGCCGGATCGGTTAATTTCGCCTCGGATGGCGCGCCGGTAAAGCTGCGTCCGTCTTTTTTCTCTTCGGCCTTAAGGATATTGGCGGCGCGCTTGTAGCCGGCCAGGAGATTGGCGCCGTCTTCGGTATTCAGAAAGGCCTGCAATGCCTCGACCCTGGCGACCAGGCGCACCAGATCGTTCTCGCCGCCCAATGCGAAGACCGCATCGATCAGATCGTGACGAATGCCCTGCTCGCGCAGTGCGACTTTCAGGCGGTCGGCGAAGAAGGACAAGAGATCATCCGTCCTTGCGATCTCCCACTGCTGGGGCGGAACCGTGTCGAGACGTTCTGAGGCTAGCAACCCGGTTAGCTCTCCGGTTACGTCAAAAAGTTTTCTAAGCGGGCTATCATCCTTAAACTCGTCCCAGAATGGCATCTTGCGCATTACGCCCGTTCTGACTCGAGTCATCATAGAAGACATAACAAGTCGGCCGGCGATAACAGCTAGCGGGGCTAGGCTCAGCCGTAGTTTGTTTTCAAGACAGATGCGGATGATGCCAAGGGCCGCTCTGCGCAAGGCAAACGGGTCACCAGAGCCGGTGGGCTTTTGCCCAATAGCAAAAAAACCGACTAACAAGTCCAGCTTGTCAGCGATCGCCACAGCAATAGACAATAGTTCATGCGGTACTGTGTCGGATGGACCTACTGGTCTGTAGTGATCCCGAATAGCACTAGCAACACCGGCGTCTTCCCCGTCATTGATCGCGTAATAACGGCCCATCATGCCTTGCAGCTCGGGAAATTCACCCACCACGCCGGTGGTAAGGTCAGCCTTGGCTAAGCGCGCTGCGCGTTCAGCCTTGCTTGAATCGGTACCGATCTTATTCGCGATTTCAGCAGCTAAAATCGCGACCCTTTCGGATCGCTCGAGTTGAGTACCGATTTCAGCATGGAAGATGATCCCATTGAGGTCGTCGATCCGACTGTCGAGCCGGCGCTTGCGGTCCTCGTCCCAGAAGAATTTGGCGTCCGACAGCCGCGCCCGAAGCACGCGTTCGTTGCCGGCCACGATTTCCTGGCCGCCGTCTTCCGCCACCATGTTGGCGACCAGGGCGAAGCGGTTGGCCATCTTCCCGGTCTTCGGATCGCGCAACGCGAAATATTTCTGGTGCGTGCGCATCGAAGTCTGGAGGATTTCGGCCGGCACATCCATGAACCGGTCTTCGATGCAGCCGATCAGAACGACCGGCCATTCCGCCAGACCCGAGACTTCCGCCAGAAGCCCCTCGTCCGGGATCAATTCCAATCCATGAATGAACGCGGCCTGCTTGACGCCTTCGAAGATGATCGCGGCGCGTTCCTCGGCTTCCAGCACCACATGGGCTTTCTTCAGGGCGGCGGCGTAATCGTCGAAGCGGCGAACCTCGATGCTGCCGCTCGAAAGGAAACGGTGTCCCCTGGTGTGCCGCCCGCTGGAAACCCCGGCGAAGGAAAAGGAAACGACTTCGCCATCGAAGGTGCAGAGAATGGCATGCAGTGGGCGCACCCAGCGCGTCGCCACGCCCGGCTTCCAGCGCATGCTTTTGGGCCAGGGCAATTTTGCCATCACTTCGGGCAGGATTTCCGCCAGTACGGCGGCGGTCTCGCGCCCTTCCCGCTCGATCACGGCGATATAGACCTCGCCCTTGGCCTGTTTCTCGACCTTGAGCTGGTCCTTGGCGAGGCCCGTCTTCTTGAGAAAGCCGTCGAGCGCAGCCTGAGGCGCATCGAGTTTGGGGCCTTTGATCTCTTCGCGGACATCGGCCTGCTTGACCGGAAGGCCGCTGATGGCGAGCGTCAGGCGGCGTGGCCCCGCGAAAGCCTTGATCCCTTCGAACAGAAGGCCGCGATCCGACAAAGCGCCCACCACCAGACGCTCCAAGTCTCGCGCCGCGCCGGCCTGCATGCGGGCGGGGATCTCTTCCGAGAAAAGCTCAAGCAGCAGATCGGGCATCAGCCGACCTCTTTGTTGTCATAGCGGGGCTTGTAAGCGCCCATCGGCGTTTCCAGCCAGGCTTCGCAGCAGGCTTTCGCCAGCGCGCGCACCCGCGCGATGTAAGCGGCGCGCTCGGTCACGCTGATGACGCCGCGCGCATCCAGAAGGTTGAAGGCGTGGCTGGCCTTGATGCACTGGTCATAGGCGGGTAGCGCCAGCTTCTTTTCCTGCAGCAATTCGCGGCACTGTTTTTCCGCTTCGTTGAAATGCCGGAACAGGATTTCGGTGTCGGCGCGCTCGAAATTGTAGGCGGAGAATTCCTGCTCGTTCTGGAAGAAAACTTCGCCGTAGCGGAACTGATCATTGAAAGCCAAGTCATAGACGAATTCGACATTCTGGACATACATGGCCAGCCGCTCGAGCCCGTATGTCAACTCGGCGGCCACCGGATCGCAATCGATCCCGCCCACCTGCTGGAAATAGGTGAACTGGGTAATCTCCATCCCGTCGCACCAGACTTCCCAGCCCAGTCCCCAGGCGCCCAGAGTCGGGCTTTCCCAATCGTCTTCGACGAAGCGGATATCGTGCAGCTTGGGATCGAGACCGATCGCCTTGATCGACTCCAGATAAAGCTCCTGCACATTCTCCGGCGCCGGCTTCAGGATCACCTGGAACTGGTAATAGTGCTGCAGGCGGTTGGGGTTTTCGCCATAGCGGCCGTCCTTTGGCCGGCGCGAGGGCTGCACATAGGCGGCCTTCCAGGGCCTGGGGCCCAGCGCCCGCAAGGTGGTGGCGGGATGAAAGGTGCCGGCGCCCATCTCATTGTCGTAGGGCTGCAGGATCAGGCAGCCCTTGGACGCCCAGAATTCTTGCAAGGTCAGGATCAAGTCCTGGAAGGTTTTGGCCTTGGAGGGTCTGGTCACGAGTCGGCAATCTCCGGAATGGGCCGGAACCTACAGACGGGGTACACCCAGGGCAAGCGCGGCCTCGCCGCGCAAGATTGCGTCAGCCTCCGGTGTGTAAGCCCCTGTTTCATCGTGCAAAATCAAGCCGGGCGCGAGGCGGAACCCAGCGCCGGAATTTTTCCGCGCCTGGATCAGGACCCGCCGCGCCGGCTCGCCGGCCTTGGGCCAAAGCGGCAGGACGGTGACGCCGGTCAGCGGCAACGC
>JAFKFF010000077.1 GCA_017307315.1 Alphaproteobacteria bacterium | reverse complement strand
CGAAGTGGGCATGCCCTTCAGCGGAGCGGTGCGGGTGGGTGCGGGCATCGGCGCGCGCTATTATACGCCCCTGGGCGCGGTGCGCGCCGACATCGCCGTGCCGCTCAACCGCGTGCCGGGGGGCGATGCCTTCGAACTCTATATCGGACTGGGACAGGCCTTTTGAGCGAGGAGCGGAAACAGCGACTGTTGCGCATCGCGCGCTGGGGCGGCGGGATTGCCGGCGGCGTCTTGCTTCTTCTTGTGCTCATGCTCTGGACCGCGCCCGGTCATCGCCTGATCGAATGGATTGTGGCCAAGGCAAGCGGCGGCGAAGTGATCGTGGAGGGGCTGGAAGGCGGGCTTCCCGCCAGCGCCCGGGCCAGCAGGATCGAGTTGCGCGACGCCAACGGCGCCTGGCTCAGGCTCACCGATGTCGAAGTCGAATGGTCGCCGCTGGCCGCCTTGGGCAACCATTATGAAGTGCTGCGCGCCGCCGCGGCCAGGCTGGAATTCCTGCGCCGGCCGCTGCCCTCCGAAGCCAGCGAAGGCCCGTCTCCGCGCATCGACGTCTATGCGCTATCCTTGCCGCATATCGATATCGCCCCCTCGCTTCTGGGCCATCCCGCCATGTTGGCGGCGCGCGGTTCCTTGAACTTCACTTCGATCCACGAATTCGGCGTCGATGTCGCGATCACAAGGCCCGGCGCCGGCGACCGCTATATCCTCAAGGGCTATGTCGCGGCGGACGTGATCAACGGCCATGCCACCATTACCGAAAGCCCGGATGGCTTATTCGGCAAGGTGGTGGGCCTGCCGGGCCTGGGCGCGGTCGCGCTATCGGCGGAGGCATCGGGCAACCGCGCCGCCAATGACGTCGCGTTCGATCTCACATCGGGACCGCTGGCCGCGCGCGGGCGGGGCACGATTTCGCTGGCGGCGTCGCGCGCCGATATCGACTTCACGGCGAATTCCGCCGCCATGCAGCTCGACGCCGCCACCGGCTGGGACAAGCTTGCCGCCGAAGGGCATGTGCATGGCCCGTTCGATGCGCCCCGGATCGATGCCCGGCTGCAGCTTTCGCGCCTCAAAGCGGCGGGCTTTGCCATCGAGACGGTGGAAGCCGATGTGCGCGGCACCGATGGCGCCGCCGATCTCGCGGCCAAGGCCAGCGGCACGCGCCTGCCGGAAAGCGCCTATGCCGGCGTCTTCGCGGCCACGCCCTTCGATCTCGCCGCGCATGCCGATCTGCGCGATCCGACGCGGCCGGTGACGTTCCGCTTGCGCCATCGGCTTCTGGAACTGGACGGCACGGCGCGCACAAAGGGAACGCAGACGGCCACGCTCAATCTCTCCGTGCCCGCGCTGGCGCCCTTTGCCGCGCTGGCCGGCGCCGATCTCAAAGGCAGCGCCAGGCTCAAGGTGGATGTGGCACTGACGGACCGGCAGGTCGCGCTCGATCTCGATGGCGGCATCGCCGTCGCCGGATCCTCGCTGGTGGCGCGGATGCTGGGGCGCGACGCCAAATTGACCTTCCACACCCGGGTGGCGGGCGCCGACGTGCTGGACACGCGCCTTCATCTCAGCGGCGCGGGTTTCGATACACGGGTGGACGGCAGTTTCCGCTCCAGCCGCCTGGATTATCGCGTCGCGATGGAGCTCACCGATCTGGCGCGGCTGACGCCGGCGCTCACCGGCAGCTTGCGCTTGAAGGGCACGGTGCGTGGGGCGATGGCGCAGGCGGCGATCGACCTGTCCGGCGATGCCGACATGGCGAGCCGCGGCTTTCCCCGCCAGCGTCTCGCGCTCAAGGCGCGCGCCACTGGATTGCCCAATCCCGCCACGGCGCGGGTCAGCGCCGACGGCCGCTTCGACGGCGCGCCGCTCAAGCTCCTGGCGGACTGGAAAGCGGCGGGCAAGGGCCATGACGCCAGCCTGTCGCTGGATTGGAAATCGCTGGCGACCCGCGCCAACGTCACCTTGCCGCAAAGCGGCGTGCCGGCCGCCGGACGCATTCGCCTGGAGGTGGGCGACCTGAACGATCTTTCCACGCTTGCCGGTGTCGCGCTCGGCGGTCATCTGAATGGCAATGCCGATCTGCAAGGCGAGGGGGGCAAGCAGACGGTCGCGCTGCACATCGATGCGGGCGCCCTGAAAGTGGCGGAGGCGGCGCTGGCCTCGCTCGCCGTCGATGGCCGGATAAGCGATGCCTTCGGCAAGCCGCGCGCCGATGCGAAACTCGACGCGCAAGGGCTCGCCGCCAACGGCATCACCGGCTCCGCCGCCGCCACGCTGGACGGCGCGCTCGATGCGCTGGCGGTGTCGCTCAACGCCGATCTCAAGGATGGCGACGGCAATCCCGCGCATGTCACCGCGGCGGCGCTGGCCGATGTGCCCAAGACCCAGCTGCGGTTGAATCAGCTTGCCGCCGACTGGCACGAACAGAGCGTGGCGTTGACCCAGCCCGCGACATTCGATCTGGCGGGCGGGGTTGCGGTGGACCGCCTTGCGCTGAAGACCGCGGGCGGCAGCATCACCCTGTCCGGAAAACTGACGCCGCAGCTGGCGCTCGCCGTTTCGGCGGAGAATATCCAGCTGCAGTCGCTGCGCAGTTTCGCCCCGCGCCTGGGCGCGGAAGGCGCGCTGTCGGCCAGCGCCGATCTTTCCGGCACGCTGGCCGCGCCCGCCGGCACGGTGCGGGTGAACGGCAAGGCGCTGAGGGTGGCGGGTTATTCGCGCAAGCTCGCGCCCGCCACCCTTCAGGCGCGGGCGGACCTTGGCGGCGGCGCGGCGCAAGTGAATGCGCGGCTTTCGGCGGGCGAAAGCATGGCGCTCACGCTGCAAGGCGTCGCGCCCCTCTCGGCGGACCGCACGCTCGATCTGCGCGCGGCGGGCAAGGCCGACCTGTCTCTGCTCAATCCGCTGCTGGCGGCGGACGGGCGGCAGGTGAAGGGCCTGATCACGCTCGATGCCGGCGTCGCGGGACCCTTGGCGGCGCCGCGCCTCTCCGGCACCGCTTCGCTGCGCGGCGGCGAATTCCAGGATTATGCGCAAGGGTTGCGCGTGCACGATCTTGCCGCCGACCTGACGGCGCAGAATGGCGTGATCCGCATCACCCGGCTGGACGGCAAGGCGGGGCCGGGCACGATCAGCGGCGGCGGCAGCATCGACACCGTCACATCCGGCTGGCCGGTCGATCTCACCATCGGCCTTCGCAACGCCCGCCCCATCGCCAGCGACATGATGACGGCTTCGCTTTCCGGCGATCTCAAGCTGAAAGGGGCAGCGCGGGGCAGCGCGATGACCTTGTCCGGCAAGCTCGAGGTGCCCAAGGCCGAGATCAACATTCCCGACTCCTTCCCCCCGGAAGTCCGTACACTGAATGTTCGTCGCCGAGGCGGGAAACCGCCGCCGCCGCCGCCAAAAGTCACCGCGCTGGCGCTCGATCTGTCGGTCGACACCACCGGGCCGGTGATCGTGCGCGGCCATGGCATCGATGCCGACCTGGGCGGTCAACTGACGCTCAAAGGTTCCAGCGGCGCGCCCCGGATCGGCGGCGGGTTCCAGATGCAGCGCGGCACGCTCACGGTGGCGGGGCAGGTGCTGGACTTCACCACAGGCAAGGTCAGTTTCGACGGCGGCGGCGTGCGCAGCCGTCTCGACCCGGTGCTGGATTTCGTGGCGGAGACCTCGTCCGGCGGCGTCGCCGCCACCTTGAAGGTCGGCGGCTATGCCTCCGCGCCCAAGATCGCCTTGTCGATTTCGCCGCAATT
>JAFKFF010000076.1 GCA_017307315.1 Alphaproteobacteria bacterium | reverse complement strand
ATGTTGGCGACACCCGCCAAGCCCGCGCCCACCACCGCGATCCAGGGCGTTTCCTTGGCGACCGCGGCCATGATCGCCGCCATGATCTGGCGGGAGCCGGCGGGCGTTTCCTGACGCGGTGGACGGATGGAAATGATGGCGACGGCCCAGATCAGGGGCGGCAGAAGGAAGAGCGCGCCGGTGATCGCATTGGCCCAGGCCGGGCCGACCAGGGGTTCCAGGCTGGCGGCGATCCCCAAGCCGATCAGGCCCACCCCGAAAAAGATCAGCGCGATCCCGGCCGCCAGCAGAATGGCTTTTGCGCTCAGGCGCGCGAACATGAAACCCCCGAAGGCCTAGTTGAACCCTGTTCCGGCCCCGAGCTTATGCCAGGGGCCGTTTCCAGGGAATTAGCGCCGCAGAAATATCGCGCCCAGAAAGGCGCCGATGCCGCCGGCGATCAGAAGCGCGGTCAAGGGCTGTTCGCGCACCTGGGCGCGCAGATCCTCGGCATGCTCTTCGGCCCATTCCTCGGCATCTTCGCGGAATTCGCCCGCCATCACCTTGGCTTCGCGCGCCGCTTCCTCGGCCAGGCGCATGGCGCGGTCCGCGACATCTTCGGCCGAGCGCATGGCAAATTGGGCGCGCTCGGAAGCCGCCACGCTCACATCCCCCGCCAGGCCTTTGATGTCGTCCTGCAGGGCTTCGAAGTCGCGGCGCAGCTGGGTCAAGCGCGAGTCGATGCCGACGGCGGTCTTTTTCTTGGCGGCCATGTCAAATTCTCCAACACTTCACAAAGGATAATGGTTTTTCAGGCCGCCTGTTTCGCCACCGGATGGAAAAACAGCGCCTGACCCACCGTCGCCTGCACGGTTTCGGGCAGGAAAGGCTTGGCGATCAGGTAGGTCGGCTCGGGTCGCTCGCCGGTCAGAAGCTTCTCCGGATAGGCGGTGATGAAGATCACCGGAATATCGAAAGAGGACAAGATCTCGTTGACCGCGTCGATCCCCGATCCGCCTTCGCCCAGATTGATATCGGCCAGCACCAGGCCGGGGCGCTCCGACTTGGCCTTGGCGACCGCTTCATCCCGGGTGGCGGCGATGGCCACCACCTTGTGGCCCAGTTCGCTGACCAGGTTTTCCAGGTCCATGGCGATGATGGGCTCGTCCTCGATGATCAGGACCTTGCTGGCGAGTTGGCCGTCGATGGTCTTTTGCGCGTCCAGAATGGCGGCTTCCACTTCGTCGGGGCTTTCGTCGATGACGAAGGCCGCTTCCTCGGGGCTGAAGCCTTCCACCGCCGTGAGCAGCAAGGCGGCGCGCTTGGAGGCCGAAAGGGCTTTCAGGCGGCCTTCGGGGCCGCTGCCGCCATCAACATCGTCAAAATGCTCGGCGCCCGACTGCCAGATGGCATGGAACAGCCGGTAGAGGCCCACCCGCGGGGGAACGCCCTCGGGCATGCTTTCTTCCCCTTCCAGCAGGGCCTGCAACGCTGCTCGGACATGGGCATCCCCCGATATCGGCTCCTTCGGCGTTAAGAAAAGCGCCAATTGGAAATTCGCGCCAGCGCAAAAAGTTCCCTGATGTCCGGAACCTTTCCTCGCAGGGGGCGTTTGGGACCCATTGGGGGCATGAAAAGCGGGCGGGGGTAACGCCTTTTGGAGTGCTCATCCTAGATGCAATGGGATAACACCGTGTCGAACGAGGAAAAGCCGAACGAAAAAGCCCGGGCCATTCGCGCGCGCCAACGGGCGATCGGGCGCGAACTCCGCCGGATGTATGACGATGTCGCCCAGGAGCCGGTTCCTGACGATTTTCTGGATCTGCTGCGCAAGATCGACGATGCCGAGGATGCCCGCACGGGCAAGAAGGTGTCTTGATGACGGCATCCGCGCACCATCAGCACGCCGAAATCGGCCATAACGACAGTGGCGACGGTGACTTCAAGACCGAGCTTCTGGCGCTTATTCCCTTCCTGCGGGCCTTTGCGCGTTCTTTGACCGGCAATCAGGAAGGCGCCGACGATCTGGCGCAGGAGACGTTGGTCAAGGCCTGGCAGAGCCGCGCCACCTTCATCCCCGGCACCAATCTCAAGGCCTGGCTTTTCACCATCCTGCGCAACCAATTCTATTCGGACCGCCGCCGCGCCTGGCGGCAGGCGCCCTGGGATCAGGACGCGGCCGAACGGATTCCGGGCGGCGGCGAAGATCAGGTTTTCTCGGCGCAGCTTTCCGACACCGCCCGGGCGCTGCGCTGTCTTTCGGACGAACAGCGCGAAGCGCTGATCCTGGTCGGCGCGGGCGGCTTCTCGTACGAGGACGCCGCGGCCATCTGCAAATGCGCGGTCGGCACCGTCAAAAGCCGCGTCGCGCGCGCGCGCAAGGCGTTGATGGAAATCCTGGACGGCGATGATACGCTCGACGGCGTGTCGCGGCCCGCCGAAGGAGACGCCGCCCGTGAGATCATGGCGCAGCTGGACCGGCTTACCCCGCCCGAATCTGGGGAAACCGGTGGAAAACGCCGCCCCAAATAGCATCCAAGATCAAGCCCCGCTGGCGGCGTCCGATCCCGGTTGGACGCTCAGGCGGCGCCTGCTCCTGATCATCACCATCGCGCTTCTGCCGGTGGTGGGGGTTTCCATTTTCCAGGGCGTGGAGCGGGTGAAACGCGACACCGAAGACGTGCGCGCCCAGCTGATCCAGTCGGCGCGGGCCACCTCCGCCAACCAGCAGGAAGTGCTGAATGCGGGCGAGCAGATCTTGCGCGCCATGGGCTCGCTGCAGGACGTGCGCGACATGAGCGGCAATTGCGACGGCATCCTGGCCGACGCGATGATCGGCGTCAGCTATTTCACCAATCTCAGCCGCATCGATGCCGGCGGCACCTTCGTCTGCTCGGCGGTGCCGCTCGCCAAGGGCATCAATATCCGCGACAAGGCGATCTTCCAGCGCCTGAAGACCGCCAAGGGCGTGGTGGTGGGAATGCGCGCGATCAGCCAGGCGTCGGGCCGCCCGGTGGTGGGCACCCAGCTCCCCCTGCTCAAGGCCGATGGCAGCTTCGACGGCAGCCTGGCGATCACCTTGGACGTGCAATGGTTCGGCTATCTGCTCCGCGCCCATCCCTTGCCCAAGGGCGCGGTGGCGGTGATCTATGACCGCAACGGCGCCATTCTCGCCACCAACGACCAGGCCGTCGCGCCCGTGATCGCGCAGGCGGCGATGAAGGCGGGCTTTCCCGACGGCGTCTCGCTCGACGCCTATCAGTCCGGCCGCGCCTGGCGCTTCGGCAATGTCGCGCTGATGGGCAATTCGATCTTCGTCGCCTTCGCCGAACAGGAACAGCGGCTGTTCGGTCAGACTTACGTCCATGTCGGTATCGACTTCCTGTTGCCGATCGCGATGATCCTGTTCGCCTGGATCGCGATCTGGTTCGCCACCGACCGCCAGGTGACGCAGTGGATCTTCTATCTGCGCCGCATCGCCATCGCCTATCGCAGCGGCCACTATACCATCCGTCCCGACCTGGCGGAGGCGCCCACCGAATTCAAGCAGCTGGGCGAGGCGATGAGCGAGATGGCGGGCGGCATCCAGGATCGCGACCGGCGCCTGCGCGAATCCGTCAATCTCAAGACCACCCTGATCCGCGAAATCCATCACCGGGTGAAGAACAATCTGCAGATCGTGATGAGCCTGCTGTCGATCCAGGCCAATCAGGTCAAGGACGATCATGCCCGCGAGGCCCTGATGCAGGCGCAGATGCGCATCAACGCGCTGGCGCTGGTCCACCGGATCCTCAACGAGCTGGAAGATCAGTCCACGCTCGACCTCAAGCAGCTTCTGGACGAACTGTCCCGCCAGATCGCCGAAGGCATGGGCGATACCGAGCATGTGCGGGTCGAGGTCGACGTGCCCCACATGGTGGTGGCCAGCGGCATCGCGGTGGCGGTGGCGCTTTTCACCGTCGAAGCGCTCACCAACATCTTCAAGCATGCCTTCCCCATGCAGACGCGGGGCGTGATCCGGGTCGCGCTCGCGCCCGCGGACGAGGGAAAGCTCAAACTGTCGATCGCCGACGACGGCATCGGCTTTTCCATGGACGACACCGGCAAGAGCGTGGGCTCGCGCCTGATCCGGACTTTCGGGGCCCAGCTGGGCGGGGTCGCTTCCGTCCGCTCGGAAGCCGGCAAGGGCACGGTGGTGGAGCTGCTCTTTCCCGATCCCGCCCTGAAGGACCGGGGTGAAGCCTCAACGCCGCAAAAACCCATGGCCGCAGCGGGGGAATAGCCGGTCCGCGGGCCTGAATTTGTGTCAGAATGCCGTTTGCGGCGCCGCGCCGCCCCGCTATGGTCCCGCCGCAAATCATACCCATATGCGCACGGGAAGGCTTGGCGATCATGGCGGACAGTTTCGATGCAATCGTTATCGGCGGCGGCCCGGGCGGCTACAACACCGCCATCCGGCTGGGCCAGCTTGGCCTCACCGCGGCCTGCATCGACAAGCGCGGCACCTTTGGCGGCACCTGCCTGAATGTGGGCTGCATTCCGTCCAAGGCGCTGCTGCATGCCAGCGAGCGCTTCCATGAAGCGCACAGCGATTTCGCCAAGCTGGGCATCAAGGCCAAGGTCGAACTCGACCTGCCGGCGATGATGGGGCAGAAGGACAAGGTGGTGGGCGAACTCACCAAGGGAGTCGAGTTCCTGCTCCGCAAGAACAAGGCCGAGGCCATCGTCGGCGAAGCGCGCATCACCGCGCCGGGAAAAGTCGAAGTGAAGGGCAAGGACGGCGCGGTGCGCAATCTTTCCGCCAAGCATATCATCATCGCCACCGGTTCCGACGTCGCCCCGCTGCCGGGCGTCACCATCGACGAAGAGCAGATCGTCTCCTCCACCGGCGCCATCGCGCTGAAACAGGTGCCCAAGAAGCTGCTGGTGGTGGGCGCGGGCGTGATCGGGCTCGAGCTGGGCTCGGTGTGGAAGCGGCTGGGCAGCGAGGTCACCGTGGTCGAATTCCTCGACCGCATCACCCCGGGCATGGACCTGGAAGTCTCCAAGGCGTTCCAGCGCATCCTTTCCAGGCAGGGCATGACATTCCAGCTTTCCACCAAGGTCACGGGCGTCGAGAAAAAGAAGGGCGGCCTTGTCGTCACCGTCGAGCCCGCCCAGGGCGGCGAGAAAAGCACCATCGAGGCCGATGTGATGCTGGTCGCCATCGGGCGGCGGCCTTACACCGACAATCTCGGTCTCGACAAAATCGGCGTGGGTGGTCACTGGCAACGGAATCGCCTGGCGCACGAGAT
>JAFKFF010000075.1:3786-4289 GCA_017307315.1 Alphaproteobacteria bacterium | reverse complement strand
AAATCGGGGTCAGCCCTCCCGGCACCTTCATCGACTGGCGCGGGTATCCGACGGTGCACGCAGCAGCGACTGCGATCGGCTTGACGGCGGTCAACCTTATCGTCTGGGTCAAGACCAACGCCGGCATGGGCAGTCAGTATCGGTCTCAGCACGAGCTGGTGTTTGTTTTAAAGAATGGCGACGCACCTCACATCAACAACATAGAGTTGGGGAAATATGGCCGGCACCGAACAAATGTTTGGACTTACGCTGGAATGAACAGCTTTGGATCCGAGAGGTCCGAACGCTTAGCCATGCACCCAACGGTGAAACCTCTAGCGTTGGTAAAGGACGCATTGCTGGACGCGACAAACCGTAACGATATTGTTCTGGACGCTTTCGCGGGCAGCGGCACCACACTGCTGGCCGCGCACCAAACAGGACGTAGAGGTTACGGTATCGAGATCGATCCACATTATGTGGACTTGGTTATCGCAAGGTTTGAAAGAGAATGCGGCCTTGCT
>JAFKFF010000075.1:0-3778 GCA_017307315.1 Alphaproteobacteria bacterium | reverse complement strand
AAGTGGAGCGAGGTGGGCGGAAATTTGTGAAGCCAGGGCGCAACAAGCCAATGACTTATGAAATTGGATACAAAAGGCCACCAACGCAAACCCAATTCAAGAAAGGAGTCTCGGCAAATCCCAAGGGCCGTCCAAAGAAGGGCGCGGTAGATCGAGGAAGCGCTCTTTTAAAAGCACTGGATGTGATCGTCTCCGTCAAACAGGGTGATAGGCGAATCGAAATCACCGCCCGAGAAGCAATTGTTCTTTCTGTGGCACAACATGCCATGTCCGGCGATCCCAAGGCGATAGATACGCTTTTGATGCTTTCGAAATGCCCCGGCGATTTGCCTAGCACAAGTTACTTATGGGCAGGGGACTGGGGCGTGCCCCATTGCAAGCATGACTAAAAGGCGACGCTTCGATCAGGGAATGAACGGACTAATTGAGTCTGCCTTAACGGACCAAGTAGCGGTTCGATTACGGGGGAAAAAGGAACGGCGGACAAAAATTGAGATCATGATGCTTCAGCTCGTCTTGAGAGCCGTCAAAGGTGACCTACCCGCAACTAGGAGCATCGCAAAGATTCTTTCTGAGAAAAAGACTGCCCGGCCTGTCAATAGGGTCGTCATCTATGAATTGGACGAGAATGACAATGTCTGCCGTACCGAGCGCGACGATACGCGAGTAATAGGGCATATTTCTGAATTCCCCGAATTGCATGAAACGTCTGGCCCGATCGTAATTACGAAAGAACTTCGAAAACGCACCCGGCGAAGAGCGAAGCCCGGTCCCAGCCCATGACGTTGTTTGAGGCAACCACCGTTCAGTTTCGGTTTAGCCCCATTTCGCGGCTTTGTAGCTTTTTCTTCCAGCGTGACTCCATCTTATAGAGGTCGTCACTCGACGCTGCACTCCCTGCTACCTCCAGGACTGATATTTGGTAATCGCTGAGTTCGCGTGATTTTAACGCGATGTTGCCGCCATGGCCGGTCCGATAATAATCCTGCCATCGTTGCCAGAACCCGCCGGCTCCCTCTGCCAGCCCCACATACTGCTCGCCCGTTCTTGGACAGGTAAGCAAATAGATACCTCGGGCGGCTCTTAACGCGGCCACCCAGGTCGGAAAAAGGTTTTGGAGGTCGGACAAATTCGTGGAAAATTCCAGATGGCCAGGAAATTCAGCTTCTTTAAAGCAAGGCCTCAACTCCAAAATTTGTTTGCTTTGCCGATCCGCCCTTTGGATCCAGGCTCGCGTGCCGCTTCCCCAATCAACAATTAGACGACCCGACAGATCCGATTGATTTGGATCGAGTGACAAGTCGTAACTATCAAAGCGTTGATTAACTCCCCGTTCGATTTCTTGATCAGACTCGGTGGATTTTCGATCGATCTCGCCGACATATTTTGCTCGAAATATGCCCGAGAACAGGGTTTCGCGCGCGGGCGTAACGACAAACGTGGCCCAGTGGCTTGCCTTTAACAATCTTGAGCGGTTTTCGACAGACTGTATCGATTGATAGGCAAGAAATCCGCCCTCGTCTGTTCGCCATAACTCATAGGGGCTCTGTAACGTGGCTGCCCTCTGGTCCTGATGCCGCAAAAGGCGAACATCTGAAAGGTTGTAGCCCGCATCCTTAAGGATCGTATTGAACGTAATAGCCACGAATTTTTCCAACCTGAACCGAATCGCCATTTGATCCGCGCCTGGGCCGCATGATCGTTGGTCAGAGCAGCAAAGCGCCAAAAGGCATTTTGTTCAATATATCGAGGTGTAATATATAGCACTTGACGTTCCCCTTGTTCCATGGATTTGAGGGGCACATTCGCGACAAATTTGCGGCGCATCAGGCACGAGCGCGAGTTGTCGCAGGATGATCTAGCCTATGAGGCGAATATTAGCCGGAGCTATCTGAGCCAGCTTGAAAAGGGTAGCTTTTACGCCAGCCTCAAAATTATCGGTAAACTCGCGCAGGTCCTTAAAGTCGAACCATCAGAGTTCTTAGTTCGGTCACGCCGGAAATAGGGCCACGGACAAACCCTCAAACGTCTAAGTCGCATTATGTAAGGTCGGTTCGCTTATGCGAGCGTTGCTGATTCAATCTGGGCGATGATTTTGTTCGTAATCTCGTCATAAAGATTTGTGTGCGCGCTTCCTTTGTTCACGGCCTCTTCCTTCGGGTTGCATGCAGCGGGCACGCGTTAACCTCTGTCCGTGGTTGAAAGGCAACCCTACGGAATTTTTACGTGACCTGTTCCGCAGCGAGCGTGTTCTCTCCTGCGCGGAGGTTGGCACGCCAAAGACAACCAGCGGGTCAAATATTCGGCCGTCGTGTTCATTCGGCAGATGCCCGGGACGACCGGTGCCGTCTTCATCACCGTTCGAGATAGACGGACGTCGCCAACATGGTCGTGTGGCCAAGGGCCTTTGACCAATTCCGCAAGGAGGTCATGAGCGGCCGGCCGCTGCTGATTGAAGGCAAAATCCGGCGCCGCCCCGACGGAGTGGTCCAATTGGTCTCTGATTGGATCACCGACCGCTCGTTCGAGCTGAACCGGCTGTCCGACGACCTGTTCCGGCCTCAAATTCGCACCGACCAGATACCACCGCCAGCTGACAGCCAAGAGATGCGGCACCATCCCCGCGAGGTCTAGGTTCTGCCCAAATCCAAGGATTTTCATTGATTTGCCGCCTTCCTGGGCTCCAGAGCGCATATCCGGCTACGAAGGAAGCATAACGATGCTTCCAAAGCGCATTATCTCGCTTTGTTCTTGCATAATATTTCTATATTATGCATAATAATGGTCGCAATCACATAACATCCCGATTTTGGTGCATTAAATGGAACATTTCGACATGATTTTCGCCCTGTCCCGCATGGCCCTCGAAGGCGGCGGCGCCCGTGCAGCCCAACAACTCGAGCGGCTGCGGGACAACCTGGCCAAGGGTACCGAAGACGAGAAGGAACAAGCCGCCAAACTCACCCGCCTGATTTCCCGCGAAGGGAAGCGGACGAACATGTCGCCGATGGCGTTCGATGAGATGCGCGCCACCGCCGAGGCGGCTCGCAAACATCTGCCGGGCGAAACGCTGTCGCGCTCGACGCCCCTGCCGCACGACAAAGAGACCAGTGCCCCGCTGGCCAACGTTCTCTTCCCGGAAAATATGGAAGTGGACGCGCCGGTCCTGGGCACGTCCCTTGCCGCCGCAATCGAAGACCTGCTGCGGGAATGGGAACGCGCCGACGAACTAAGCCGCATCGGTGCTAGCCCGAACACGCGCTGCCTGATCTACGGGCCGCCCGGTGTCGGCAAGACCAAGCTTGCGCATTACCTGGCCAAACGCCTGTCGCTGCCGTGCGTCGAGGCCCGCCTCGACGGACTTGTGTCGTCATTTCTCGGCACTACCGCGCGGAACATCGGCGCCCTATTCGATTTCGCCAATCGGTATCGCTGCGTCCTTTTCCTGGACGAGTTCGACGCCATAGCGAAGGCCCGCGACGACGCCCAGGAGGTCGGCGAAATCAAGCGGGTGGTGAACACCCTGCTGCAATCCATTGACCGCCGCAACGGGCGTGGCTTCACCTTGGCGGCGACGAACCATGAGCACATGCTGGATACCGCGGTGTGGCGTCGGTTCGACGCCCGCATCAATATCCCGTTGCCGGACGAGGAAACGCGCGGTCGGTTGCTGGACAAGTTTGTCAAACCGCTGAGCCTTCAACCCGCCGAGCGCAAATTCCTGTTGTGGGCCACAGCGCAAATGAGTGGCGCCGATGTCGAGGCACTGGTGGCCGCC
>JAFKFF010000074.1 GCA_017307315.1 Alphaproteobacteria bacterium | reverse complement strand
CCTCTAAATCCCAGATGCGCAGAGAGGCCCGGGAGCGGCGTGCCGCCCTGGCGAGCGATGCGTTTGCCGCGCGCGTCGCCACGCATGCGGTCCTGCTGCGGCTGGCGCAAGGCGCGGTCGTGGCAGGCTATCATGCACACCAGAGCGAAGCCGATCCCGCGCGCCTGCTGCTGGCGCTGGCGCATGCCGGCGCGCCCATCGCCTTTCCCCGCATCGTGCGGCCTGGCGCGGCGCTGGAATTTCATCTGGTGCCGGAAGGGGAGATCTTGCAGCCCGGCGCTTACGGCATTCACGAGCCCTTGGATCATTGGCCGCGCGTCCGGCCCGATATCCTGCTGGTGCCGCTTCTGGCCTATGACGATCGCGGCTACCGGCTGGGCTATGGCGGCGGCTATTACGACCGCACTTTGGCGGCGCTGCCGCAGGCCCGCGCCGTCGGCATCGCCTATGCCGGGCAGCGGGTGGACTTTCTGCCCCATGACGCGCATGACTGCCGCCTCGATGCCATCCTCACCGAAAACGGCCTGACAGAATTTCCGCGATGAAGATTCTTTTTCTGGGCGACATCATCGGCAAGCCGGGCCGCGACGCGGTGGCGGCGGAATTGCCGGGGCTGAAAGCGGCGCTGAAGCCCGATCTCGTCATCGCCAATGGCGAGAATGCCGCCCACGGCTTCGGCCTCACCCGCGCCATCGCGGAAGAGTTTTTCGGCATGGGGATCGATGTGATCTCTACCGGCAATCACTGGGCCGACCAGAAGGAAATCCTCACCTATATCGACACCGAAGACCGCATCCTCCGGCCCCGCAACTATCCCCGCGGCACGCCCGGGCGAGGCAGCAATCTCTATCAGACGCCCGCGGGCAGCGTGCTGGTGATCAATGTGATGGGCCGCGTCTTCATGGATGCGCTGGACGATCCGTTCGGCGCGGTGGACGAAGAATTGTCCGCCTGTCCCTTAAGCGAAGCCGCCGACGCGGTGGTGGTGGACATGCATGCCGAAACCACCTCGGAGAAAATGGCGATGGGCCATTTCTGCGATGGGCGCGCCAGCCTGGTGGTGGGCACCCACACCCATGTGCCGACGGCGGACGCGCAGATTCTGCCCGGCGGCACCGCCTATCAGAGCGATGCGGGGGCCTGCTGCGATTATGATTCCGTGATCGGGATGGACAAGGCCGAGCCGCTGCAGCGCTTCGTGCGCAAGCTTTCCAGCGCCCGCTTCAGTCCCGCCGCGGGACCGGCCACCGTCTGTGGCGTCTATATCGAAACCGGACCCAAGGGATTTGCATCGCGCATCGATCCGGTGCGCGTGGGCGGGCGGCTGCAACAGGCTTTTCCCAAACTTTCGTGAAATCCGCGAAGACCTTGATGCGGGCGCGGTTGAATCGCGCGGCGGAGGTGATGAACTAGGGCGTGACCCCAAGCGGAGATCGCCAATGGAATACCGCCTTCTCGGGCGTTCGGGCTTCAAGGTGCCCGCGCTCACCTTCGGCACCGGCACCTTTGGCGGCAAGGGCGAATTCTTCAAGGCGTGGGGCGAAACCGACGCCAGGGAAGCATCGCGGCTGGTCGATATCTGTCTCGATGCCGGCGTCACCATGTTCGACAGCGCCGATATTTACTCCGGGGGCGCCTCGGAAGAAGTGTTGGGCGCGGCGATCAAGGGCCGCCGCGACAAGGTACTGATCTCCACCAAATACACCTTCCGCAGCGGCGAGGGCGCCAACGATGTCGGCTCCTCCCGCTTTCACATCACCCAAGCCACCGATGCCGCATTGAAGCGCCTGGGCACCGACCATCTGGATCTGGTGCAGCTGCACGGCTTCGATGCCCAGACCCCGCCCGAAGAAACCCTGGCCACCTTCGACACGCTGATCCGCGCCGGCAAGATCAGATATATCGGCGTTTCCAACTGGTCGGGCTGGCACCTGATGAAGTCGCTGGCGGTGTCAGAGAAATATGGCTTTCCTCGCTACGTGGCGCACCAGGCCTATTATTCGCTGATCGGCCGCGACTATGAATGGGAATTGATGCCCCTGGCGCTGGATCAGGGCGTCGGCTGCGTGGTGTGGTCGCCGCTGGGCTGGGGACGGCTCACAGGAAAGATCCGCCGCGGCCAGCCCTTGCCCAAGGAAAGCCGGTTGCATGAGACCGCGGCGAAGGGCCCGCAAGTGGAGGACGACCATCTCTACCGGGTGGTCGATGCGCTGGATGCGGTCGCCAGGGAAACCGGCAAAAGCGTACCGCAGATCGCCCTGAACTGGCTGCTGCAGCGGCCTTCGGTCTCGACCGTGGTGATCGGCGCACGCAACGAAGAACAGCTGAAAGCGAATTTGGGCGCGGTGGGCTGGTCGCTGACAGGCGAGCAGGTCGCCAGGCTGGATGCCGCCAGCGAGCGGCCCAAGACCTATCCCTATTGGCACCAGGCCCAATTCGCGGAGCGCAACCCGTTCCCGACATAAGGCAATTGGTCAGGGGGCGTTGGACTTCGCCGCCTTAGGCGGATGGTCCTTGTGCCATTGGGCGTAAGCCTGCTCGATTTTGTAGAAATCTTCCGGCGGCAATTGCCCGGTCTTATAGACTGGCCAGGTCTTCGGATCGCCGAAATCGGACAGCGATCCATCCGCCATCTTCATCAGCAGGCACATCACATCCAGCCCGCCCAGGCAGGGCATAAGAGCCGGAGCGTGCGCGCGCGCCAATTCCGCCTGCCACAGCGCTTCATTTTTGACTTTTGACGGCGCGCCCATCAGATCGGCGTCCGGCGCGCGCTTGGCGATCTCGGGCAACAGGCCGGCGCAAGCCGCGCGCTGTTCCGGCGGAAGGGAGTCGTACTTCTCCGGAACACAGCCATTGAGTTGCCGTCCCAGACCCTGGATGGCGGCCATGGGCGGCGCGACAGTTGATGTGGTGGGCGGTGCGACGGGCGCAACAATCGGTGCGGCGCGCCGACTTGGCTCTGCGGAACGAGACGCTTTCGGCAACGGCACAGGTTTTTCCGGAAGCCGGGACGGAAAAATCCACACCATCTCTTTCAGCGGCAAGGCCTGATGCCGCAAACGTTGGACCGCGCTCGCCAGGATGATCGCCGGCATCGGAGCCGGCGGTGCTTCGCGCGGTCTCTCAGATGGCATGGGTCGGCCCTTTCAACACATGTTGGATGGCGCGCGCCATGCGGCTCCAGTCGTCGCTGAGATCGAAAAGGCGCCGCACGCCTTTGGAGGTCAGACCATAATAGACCCGGATGCGCCCGCCCACCGGCCGGCGCTGGGCCCGCAGCAGCCCTTCCTGCTCCAAGGCGTGCAGCAGAGGGTAGATCACCCCTTCCTTGGGAGCGACCACCTGGCCGGTCGCTTCCGCCACCGCGGCCACGATCTCATAGCCGTACATCTCCCGGTCCTGCAGAAGCCGGAGCACCAGGAGTTCGGGAACGCCGGTCATGAAGTTGGGCGACGCCGCCATGGTTCGATCCATACCTATTTTCAATAGGTATGGTATACCTATCATCGATAGGTGCGAATAAAATTGTGAGATTTCAGTGTATTAAATTTCTGCTGGCCAAAGCCGGTTTGCGAGGCCGCGCCGAGCCCGCCCCGTACGGCCTTCAAGAAACATCCCTTTATAGGCTCGCCAAGCCGCGCCCGGACCCGGCCGGTCCGCCCGTCTTCGCGCGGGCGGCAGCGCTTCATCCGCGCGCCGGGCTTGAAAGACGATGGGGCGGGCGGCTATCTGGCGGGCCTCAAAAACAGACGCGCGGCTCGAGGCTTTCGCCCGGTCGCGCGACCTCGAAAAGCAGCGCGAACCATGGCCGGCCACAGTCAGTTCAAGAACATCATGTTCCGCAAGGGACGCCAGGATAAGGAGCGGTCGAAGCTCTTTTCCAAGCTGGCCCGGGAAATCACCGTCGCCGCCAAGGCGGGCCTGCCCGACCCGGCCCACAATCCGCGCCTGCGCACCGCGATCATCGCCGCCAAGGCGGAATCCATGCCCAAGGACAATATCGAGCGCGCCATCAAGAAAGCGGTGGGTGGCGATGCCGAAAATTATGACGAGATCCGGTATGAGGGGCGCGGCCCCGGCGGCGTTGCCATCATCGTCGAGGCGATGACCGACAACCGCAACCGCACCTCGGCGGATGTCCGCTCCACCTTCGCCAAATATGGCGGGGCGATGGGCGAAACCGGCTGAGGACCAGATGCTGGAAATGGCGCTGGATGCGGGCGCCGACGAATGCGTTTCGAGCGCGGATAGCCATGAATTCCTCACAAGCATCGAAAGCTTCGCCGCCGTGCGCGATGCGTTGGAAGCCAAGCTGGGCGCGCCGGGGTCCGCCGCCATCACCTGGCGCCCCAAGAACACCGTAGCGGTGCCGGACGAGGCGGGCGAGACCCTGATGAAGCTGGTCGAAATCCTGGACGATCACGACGACGTCCAGAATGTCTACGGCAATTACGAATTGTCCGACGCGTTGATGGCGAAACTCGCGGGATAGGCCGAACGAACACAGGCCCGCCTCCCCCGCGCATGCGTAAGCATGCTGGCGGGGGAGATGCCCGTAGCAGCGCTTGTTGCGCGCCAGCAAAGCTGGCGCGCAAAAGTAAGCTGCGAAGGGCAGAGGGGGCCTTACTAACTAAGCCGCCTTCCGCGGCCTGCCCCAATAGCCGCGATAAAATTTGTCCAGCCTGGCGTAGAAATCGCGCTCGATCTCCCGAAGCCGCCCGTCTCCGCTGCCCGCCGCGTTGGTCATCAGGCCGGCGAGAATCTCGGCGGGAAAATCCGGCAGGGCCTGTGTGAACAGCGCCGTCTGCCAGGCGTCGTCCACCAGCCGGCCATAGGCCCGCCGCACGCTGTGCGTGGCTTCGCCGGGACGCGTATCGCGCCAGTTGGCGATATGGTCGTAAGGATTGGCGTTCTTCAATGTTTCGGGTCGCGACCAGTTGGCATCCTTGTTCACCGTGTTGGCGTAGAAGCAAAGTTCGCCCTGCGCGCCGCAATCGACATGAAACTGGCTGTAGAGAATCCAGGCATGGGCGATGAGCAGATGCCAGAAGAAGCCGTCGTCCAGCATCTTCGGCACCAGCTTCATGCGGTAATAGAGGTCGTTCACGAAGAAATCGTAATGGCCGAGATAGCCGCGAAACAGCGGCCAGCGCGCCAGGAAGATTTTGGCGAAGCGCACGACATGGGCATAGGAGCCGCAATTGCTCACCCCCAACATGGCGCGATCGGTATCGTCGAGCGGCGTCACCAGTTTGCGGATGTCGCGCAAGGTGCCGAGGAACGTCGCGTCCTCGAAGAAGAAGGGTTGGTTGGAATCCGCCCAGGGAATCCAGATCTTGTTGCCAAAAACCGGCGCGGGCATGGCGACGCCGTTGGGCGCGACATGGGAAACCGGCGCGCAGAGCCGGTCGAAACCGGCGATCTTTTCGCGCAGAAAATCGGCCGAGGCGACGAAATCGGGCCGGTATTTCAGCACCAGCCCGTCTTCGTCGGAGAAAAGCCGCAGCCCTGCGTCCAGATTGCGCACCTGATAGACCACGCCGCGCTGGTTGCCGGTTCCGGTTGCGTCGGGCTGCGGCACCCGCGTCAGAACCACATCATCCATGGCCGCGAGCGGCGCCAGCCATTCGTCCAGCTCCGCACTGTCCCAGCTCACGCAATGGATGTGACGGATCAGGCCTTCGGCGCGCAACGCCCGGAGCGGCGCCAGGCTGCGCTCCAAGAGAACCGGCGATCTGACGAAGCCGGTGACCAAGGCGTCGGCAATCCTCATCGTGTCTTGTCCAGAAGTTGGGCGATGCGCCGGCAGATGAAGGCGATGGCGTCTTCGTCCCGGGCGTAAGGGATGGCGCGGAGCAAACCCAGCGCCGCCAGTTGCGGCAGGCGCGCGGGCAACGCCGGGTCGGTTCGTTCCGCCAGGGCGTGGAAGGCACGGCCGAGGGGTTCCAGTTTCTGGATCGCGTTGACGCGCTGGGCCTGCGGGCTTTGCGGATCATAGAGGCGCCGCAGGCACCAGTGGCCGTCAATGTCCTGGAACAGCTTGCCGAAATCCAGCCAATAGGACGACACCCAGGGTTCGTCGCAGTCGATGAAGGCGACGGTCTTGGCGGTGGTGATCAGCATGTTCTCGAGGGTGAGATCGCCATGACAGGGCGAGTCCGGGATCCCGCTCCAATCCAGCGCGGCGAGGCGCGAAGCGGCCTGGTGCACGGCCTCGCCGCCGGTTTTCGCGACGGCTTGAATTTTGTCGTGAAACGGCCGGGCGGCAAGCGCCGCACCGGCATAAGGCGCGAACAGTCCCATCATCCGTTCCACCGACCTGGCGATCATCGCCGCATCCAGCGTTGCCGCCTGGCTCACCGCATCCGCCACGCTGCGGCCCGGCAGATACTGCATGTCGAATTCCGCGCGGCCCGCCTGGTCGATCCGTTCCGCCAGCACGCGCGGAAAGGGCAGGCCCAGCATGAACAGGCGGCGCTGCTTTTCCGCCTGCGCCTTCAGCCGCGCATTGGCGGCCGGCATGGGTGCGGTCTTGCGCACCAGGCCCTTGTCGGCATGGAAGACGATCCTGGCGCCGGAATGGCCGTGGAAAAGGTGGGCGGACGGCGGCGCCGGCGCGGCGGCGTCCGGCTTGCGCAGGGCCGCGCTTTTCACAGCCAGTCTTTCATATACTCCGCCAGGGTCGGGCTGTTGCGCTCGGTCGAGATCGCGACCGCCGACGGATAGGGATTGGAGGGGGCATGGTCGTTGATCAGAAAGCGGCGGCCGTGGCGGCAATCCATCACGATGGCATGGGGATGCAGGCCGAGCTGGCGCAACGCCCCTTCGGTCTTGGCGCGGTAGCGTTCGGGCCTGGCCGTCATGAACACGATCTGGGCGCCCTGTTCCTGGAAGGCGCGCAGGGCCGCGACATTGCCTTCGATCGGCACGTCCGCATCTTCCCATAAGGGCGCGAAATAGCGGCTGTGATTCTGGAACACCACGCCATCCAGGTCGGTGACGATGGTGCCGCGTGGCCGCACATGGCGGCGCCAGTCCTCCAATGTGCCGACATCGATCAGCCCTTCGACCAGAAGCGGCGCCACCGCCATGCCCTCGGCAATGGCGCGGTTCATCACATGGGAGACGAACAATTCGCCGCTCTCGGTGGCCGCCTTGATCGCCTGGAAAGCCTCGAGATAGGCGGCGGCGTCGGCGAATCCATAGAGTCCCACGCTGACGAAATTCGAGGCCAGGCTCTTTTCGATCATCTCGACCACGAGATTGTTCTCGTTGATCACCGCGAAGCTCTTGGCGCCGACATTGCTCATCTGTGGGCTCTTGCGGATGTCGCTGAGGGCGACGAAGCCGGTTTCGGGCAAAGGCGCGGGATCGAAGAAGGAATCGGCGTCCTTGATGGCGAAGGCGCCTTCGACGCCCGCACCCAGGATCATTTCGGCCACCGTGTCGGCAGGCCCGCGCGTGTCGAAAGGCAGCACCAGAACTTCGGCAGCCTTTCCGAACAGCCGTTCGAGGAGATTGACGGTCTGAAAGCGGGCTTCGTGCTCGGCCCTGACCGCCACGACGATGCGCTCATAAGAGTCGGCGGGCAGGCTGGCGGCGGCCCGCGACAAGGCGAGTTCGCCGTCGGGCAGGGTCAGCATCCATTTCGGGCGGACGCCGGGATAGCGGGAGGATTTGCCCGCGCAGGGCAGAAGCAGGGTGCGGCGCATGGAAAAACCGGGTTGAAAGCGGTCCGACCCTAAGCAAGCGTGGTTAAATCGGCGTTAGCCATGCGGACGGGCCAGGTCCGGCTTTGCCGCCATTTCTCGCCTCCGCCTGGATTGAAGCGCCTGAACGAAACAGGCACAAAGACCGCCATGGGCGCTTCCCCGATTCGCATTCTCGGCCTCGATCCCGGCCTCGGCGTCATGGGCTGGGGGGTGATCGCCCTGGACGGGATGCGGCTTTCCCACATCGAACATGGGGTCATCGCCACCAAGCCCGCCTTGGGCCTGGGGACGCGGCTGATGATCCTGCACCGGGAATTGAGCGGGGTGATCGCCCGGCTCGCCCCCGATGCCATCGCGGTCGAACAGGCTTTCGTCGCCCGCGATCCCTCCGCCGCCTTGAAGCTGGGCCATGCCCGCGCCGTGGCGCTGCTAGCCGCCGCGCAGGCGGGTCTGGAGATCGCGGAATATTCGCCCAACCACATCAAGAAATGCGTGGTCGGTGCCGGTCATGCCGGCAAGGAGCAGGTGCAGTTCATGGTCAAGCGGCTTTTGCCCGCCTGCGGCGTGCGTCAGGCGGATGCCGCCGATGCGCTGGCCGCCGCCATCGCGCATGCCCATCTGTCGGGCAGCCGCGCCAGACTGATGGCGGCGATGCGATGATCGGCAAGCTCACCGGCATCGTCGACAGCATCGCCGAGGAGTCCGTGATCCTGGATGTGGGCGGCGTCGGCTATCTGGTGCAATGCCCGTCCACCACCTTGTCGCGGCTGGCGGCGGGCGCGCATGCCAGCCTGATGATCGAGATGAAGGTTAGCGAGGACGCGATCCGGCTTTACGGTTTCGCCAGCGGCGATGAACGCGAATGGTTCCGCCTGCTGCAGACGGTGCAGAATGTGGGCGCCAAGGTGGCGCTGTCGGTGCTCTCGACCTTGTCGCCGCGCGACCTGCAGCGGGCGC
>JAFKFF010000073.1 GCA_017307315.1 Alphaproteobacteria bacterium | reverse complement strand
GACCGGACACCGCCTTGACCGCCAGGGCCGGGGTGAGGGCGCGGGGATCGACATAATCATATTCGATGGCATAGCCCGGACGTCGCACTACCGCCCGCTCCAGGCCCGGGATCGTCGCCAGCAGAGCCAGCTGCACGTCCTGGGGCAGGGAGGTGGAAATCCCGTTGGGATAGACCGTATCGTCGCTAAGTCCTTCCGGTTCCAGGAAAATCTGGTGACTCTCCCGGTCGGCGAAGCGGCTCACCTTGTCCTCGATGGAGGGGCAATAGCGCGGCCCGGTGGAAGCGATCTGGCCGGAATACATCGGCGCCCGGTGCAGGTTGGCCCGGATGATGGCGTGGGTCTGCAAGGTGGTGCGGGTGATGGCGCAGGCGATTTGCGGCGTGGCGATCGTCCGGGTCAGGAACGAAAAAGGCTGGGGCGGATCGTCTCCTGCCTGAGACTCGAGGTTGGCCCAATCGATGGTGCGGCCGTCCAGGCGCGGCGGGGTGCCGGTCTTCAGCCGCCCCATCGGCAAGCCAAAGCCATAAAGCGTCCTGGACAACCCGACCGATGGCGGCTCGACCCCCTCGGAGACTTTCATCCGGCCGGCCGGAATCTGGGTCTCGCCCATATGGATCAGGCCGTTGAGAAAAGTGCCGGTGGTCAGAACCACCGAACCGGCCCGGAATTCCTTGCCGCTGGCGGTGCGGACGCCGGCGCAGCGGCCCTGCTGCAAAATCAGGTCTTCCGCCGCCTCTTCCCGGATCTCCAGGTTCGGCGTCCGACGCAGCGCCTCCTGCATCGCCGCCCGGTACAGCGCCCGGTCGGCCTGGGCGCGGGGGCCGCGCACCGCCGGACCCTTGCGCCGGTTGAGCAGGCGAAACTGAATGCCGGCGGCATCCGCCACGCGGCCCATCAACCCATCCAGGGCATCGATTTCGCGCACCAGATGACCCTTGCCCACCCCGCCGATAGCGGGATTGCAGGACATTTCGCCCAGGGTCTCGAATTTGTGGGTGAGAAGAAGCGTGGCCGCGCCCACGCGCGCGGATGCCGCCGCCGCTTCGCAGCCGGCATGGCCGCCGCCGATCACGATGACGTCATAGGCCTTCATGCGCGGTGAAATACGCGCATCGCTTCGAGGGAGCAACGGGCCGCTACTTTCCGATGCAGAAATCGCGAAACACGCTGTCGAGCAGTTCCTCGACATCGACACGGCCGATGATGCGGCCGATGGCGCGCAGAGCCAGCCGCAGGTCTTCGGCAAAAAGCTCCGGCTGGCCGGCGGGCGCATGCAAAGCGTGGCGCAAGGCTGCGACGGTTTCGTTCAGCGCCTGGCGATGGCGCGGCCGGGTCAGGACAGGGGCCTGGGTGGAAGCTTCCAATTTCGCCGCGATCCTCGCGGCCAAAGCCGCGACCAGACCGGCGAGGCCCTCGCCGGTCTTCAGCGACAAGGCCATGCCCCCGCGCGGCTGAAAATCGGGAAGGTCGCTCTTGTTCCACACGACCAGATCGGGGGCGATGCCGGGATAATCCGTATACGGATGAGTGCCGTCGCGCAGCAGAAGCACCAGATCGCTTTCCGCGGCGCGGGCCAGCGCCCGGCGCACGCCTTCGGTCTCGATGACGTCGCCGGTTTCGCGCAGGCCCGCCGTGTCGGCCACCTCCACCAGATAGCCGCCGAGATTGAGCCGCAGCGCGATCACATCGCGCGTGGTGCCGGGAATATCGGATACAATCGCCGCGTCGCGTTGCGCCAAAGCGTTTATCAGCGAGCTTTTTCCGGCATTGGGCGGCCCCACGATGGCAAGCCGGATTCCTTCGCGCAGCGCCTCGCCGCGCCGGCCATCGTCCAGATGCGCATCGATGGCGCGAAGGATCTCCCGCGCCTTCTCCCGCGCGCCCTGAAATTCGATCTCGCCGACCCCGTCGTCGGAAAAATCGATCGCCGCTTCCGCGCGGGCCAGCGCGCCGATCAAATCCGCGCGCCAGCCCTCGTACAGGTCCGCCAACGCCCCGTCATATTGGCGCAGCGCCTGGCGCAGCTGGGCCGGCGTCTCCGCCTCCACCAGATCGGCAATGGCTTCCGCGCGGGTGAGATCCAGCCTGCCATGCTCGACGGCGCGGCGGGAAAATTCACCCGGGCCGGCGGCGCGCACCCTCATCTCCGCCAAGGCGGAAAACAGGCTGTCCCGCACGGCGCGTCCGCCATGGAGATGGAATTCGGCGACATCCTCGCCGGTGAAGCTGGCCGGCGCGGGAAACCACAGAACCAGGGCCCTGTCGATGGGGCCCCCCCGATATGCAAGCTCGCGCAAAGCCGCCCGGCGCGGCGGCGGAAGCATGCCGGCCAGCGCGCGCAGCGCCGCGCCGGCCGCAGGGCCGGAGACCCGCACCACCGCCACCCCGGCCCGGCCCGGCGCGCTCGCCAGGGCGAAAATCGTGTCGCCCGCCAAAATCAGGGCTTTTCCTTCGCCCGGCCGCCCCGGGCCACCATGCCGGCGCTGTCCCAGAGGAATTTCTGGAATTGGGTGAAGGCTTCCGCCCCGCCCAGAGGCGTCCAGGCCCGCATCAGGCTCTCCATGTCGCCGGTTTCCATCGCCCGGGCCATTCGCGCCTGCATCTCTTCCAGCATCTGCTTCTGCAAGGGCGCGATATCGGGCAGGCCCATCAGGCTGCGGGCCTCTTCCGGCGTCATGTCCAATTCGATATGCACTTTCATACGCGTGGTCCCCCGTCCTTGGCTGCTCTTTGCCGGAGCAGGCGGTTTCGGCTAAGAAGCGCGGCCTTCAAACGCCCGGCGATTGTCTCTCATCGCCGCCTCCAATGGAACCAGTGATGAACGCTCTCGACACCGCCACCAGCCCTTACCTTCTGGCGCACAAGGACAATCCCGTGCAGTGGCGCGTCTGGAGCAGCGACGTGCTGGCGGAGGCCGAGAAGACCGGCAAGCCCATCCTGCTCTCGATCGGCTATGCCGCCTGCCACTGGTGCCATGTGATGAACCGCGAAAGCTTCTCCAACGCGGAGACCGCTCAACTCATCAATGACAATTTCATCCCGGTGATCGCCGACCCCGCCCAGCGGCCCGACCTCGACCAGATCTACCAGGCCGGCGGCAACATCATGGGCTTCAATGGCGGCTGGCCGCTGACCATCTTTCTCAATGCCAAGGGCTATCCTTTCTTCGTGGGCGGCTACCTGCCCGATGTCGAGAAGCTGGGGCAGCCGGCCTTCGCCCGCGTGCTGGGTGACGTGATCGCGCTCTACCGCGACAAGCGCGCGGAGGTCGATGAAAGCGCCGAGCGCGTCTATCAGCAGATGACCAACCTGCACGACCGCAACATGGCCGGCCCCGCCGAAGGCATCCAGCTCGATATCGCGGCGCTGCGCATGGGCCAGCGCTATGACATCTTCCTGGGCGGCCAGCTCGGCTATCTCACCAATGGCGGGATGAAATTCCCCCAGACCATCTTCCTCGACATTCTCTGGCGCGCCTATCTGCGCTCGGGCATCAGCCAGTTCCTCCAGGTGGTCACCGCCACGGTCGATGCCATGGTGCTGGGCGGGCTTTACGATCATGTCGGGGGCGGCTTCTTCCGCTACACGGTCGACGAGCGTTGGCTCACCCCGCATTTCGAGAAGATGCTGGCCGACAACGCCTTGATCGTCGAATTCCTCACCGGCATCTGGCAGTTCAACCGCAACGGCCTTTGCCGCCAGCGTCTGGAAGAGACGGTGGGCTGGATGCTGCGCGACCTGAAGATGGACGACGGTTTCGCCGCCGGCCTGGAAGCGGAATCCGAAGGCGAGGAAGGCAAATA
>JAFKFF010000072.1 GCA_017307315.1 Alphaproteobacteria bacterium | reverse complement strand
GATGGCGGCGCTGCGCAAGCTGGGGCATGAGGTCGTCCTGGTGGGCCCGGAAACCTTCGCGCGCACGGATTTCGGCGGCTCCAATGTTCTGGTCGACCGGCTGAAGGCGATGATCCCGGCCTGGCTCTATGAGCCGCTGGAGATTCTCTACAACATCAAGGCGTTCCTGCGCCTGCGGGCGGCCATGCGGCGTCATCGCCCCGATATCGTCTACGAGCGTTTCAGCCTCTATCTGTTCGCGGGTGTCTGGATGCGGCACCTGACGGACGTGCCGCTCCTGCTGGAAGTCAATGCGCCCCTGTTCGAGGAGCGTGCCCGCAATGACGGCTTGCGCCTGCACCGCATCGGACGCTGGGCGCAGGGCTATATCTGGCGCAATGTGGATCACGCCTTTCCCGTCACCGGCGTCCTGGCCAAGACCGTCGAGGCTTATGGCGTTCCGTCGTCCCGCGTCACGGTGGTTCCGAACGGCGTCGATCCCGCGCGCTTCCCCTACCTTGCCAAGGAGCCGGCCGCGGCCGGCGGCAAGCCGCGCATCGTGCTGGGTTTCACCGGTTTCATCCGGGAATGGAACGCGGTTCACCGCCTGGTCGCGTTCGCCGCGCTTCACCGGGAGACGTATGATATTCATGTCCTGGTGGTGGGCGATGGGCCCGCGCGCGCCGCGCTGGAGACGCTGGCCCGGGAACGGGGCATTTCCGACCGGCTCACCATCACCGGCACGGTATCGCGCGATCAGGTGAACCGGCATGTCGCCAGCTTCGATATCGCGGTCCTGCCCGATGTCACGCCTTATTCCTCGCCGCTCAAGCTGTTCGAATATCTACAGCTGGGTTCGGCCATCGTGGGGCCGGACATGGAGAATATCCGCGAGATTCTCACCGACGGGCAGGATGCGCTTCTGTTCCGGCCTGACGAAGCCGGCGCGCTGGAGGCGGCCTTGCTGCGGCTCTGCGCCGACGAGGCCTTGCGGCTGCGCCTGGGCGCGGCTGCCCGCGACACCATCATCCGCAAATCGCTCACCTGGACCGACAGCGCCCGGCGCGTGATCGCGGTGGCGGATGCGGCTTTGGCGGAAACGGCCGCGAGCGCGCGGAGCCCGGCCTGATGTGCGGGTTGACCGGCCTTTTCGACTGCAGGACGACGCGGGATTTCGATCCCGCGCTGATCCAGGCCATGACGGATGCGGTAGCGCACCGGGGACCGGACGGCGAAGGTGTCTATACCGCGCCGGGCATCGCGCTCGGTCATCGCCGCCTTGCCTTCATCGATCTGGCGGGCGGCATCCAGCCGATGCAGACGGCCGATGGCGCGCTCACCATCGTCTTCAACGGCGAGATCTACAATTTTCCCGACCTCATGGCGGAATTGAAGGGGCGAGGCGCGCAGTTCCAGACCCGAAGCGACACCGAAGTGCTTTTGCATGGCTGGCGCCACTGGGGCGCGGATTTGTTCGCGCGGCTGCGCGGCATGTTCGCCTTCGCCTTATGGGATGCGCCGCAGCAGACCCTGGTTCTGGCGCGCGACCGCTTCGGCAAGAAGCCGATGCATTACGCCACGCTGGCGGACGGGCGGATGGTGTTCGGCTCGGAAATCAAATCCCTGCTCAAGATGCCGGGCCTGGACCGTTCGCTCGATCCGGCTGCGGTGGAAGATTTCTTCACCTATGGCTATGTGCCCGATCCCAAGACCATCTATGCCGCGATCCGAAAACTGCCCGCCGCCCATGCCTTGATCGCGCGGCGGGGACAGCCCGCGCAATTGCTGCGCTATTGGAATCTTCTCGACAACCTGCATCCCCGGGCCGAGCCGGCCGCGCCGAAAAAAGACATGGTGGCGGCGCTGCGCCATGCGGTGAAGATCCGGCTGATTTCCGATGTCGAAGTCGGCGCGCTGTTGTCGGGCGGCGTCGATTCCAGCGCGGTGGTCGCCTTGATGGCGGGCGAGCAGGAAGCGCCGGTCAGCACCTTTTCCATCGGGTTCGAGGAGCGCGCCTATGACGAAAGCGGCTATGCCAAGGCCGTGTCGCAGCGCTACGGCACCAGCCATCACACCCGCATCGTCGATCCGGGCGATTTCAGCCTTCTGCCCCGCCTGCCGCAAATCTATGACGAGCCCTTCGGCGACGTTTCCGCCCTCCCAACCTTGGCGGTGTGCAAGCTGGCCCGCCAGACCGTCAAGGCGGCGCTGACCGGGGACGGCGGCGACGAGATTCTGGCCGGCTACCGGCGCTATGCCTTCTTCGCCGCGCAAATGCGCGCGCGCGCATGGATGCCGGACAGCATTCGTGGCCCGCTCTTCTCCTTTCTGGCCGATATCTATCCGCACGGCGCGCGGCTGCCGCGCGTTTTGCGCGCCAAGACCACGTTCCGCGAATTGTCGCTCTCGCCGGCGGATGCCTATTTGCGCATGGTCTCGGCCCTGCCGACCGAGATCCGCGCGCAGATCCTGTCGCCGGATTTCCGCAAGGGGCTTGGCGGCTATGATTCGGGCGAGGTGGCGCGCGCGCATTTCAATGTCGATGCGCCGCTCGATATGCTCCAGCGCGCCCAGTACACCGACATCATGACCTATCTGCCGGGCGATATCCTGACCAAGGTCGATCGCGCCAGCATGGCCAATTCGCTGGAGCTGCGCGCGCCCTTCCTGGATCAGGAATTGTCGGATTGGGCCTTCTCGCTGCCCGATGGCTTGAAGCTGGAACGGGGCGCGGGCGGAAAAGCCGTCCTGAAGAAGGCGATGGAGGATTTTCTCCCGCACGATCTTCTCTATCGCCCCAAGAAGGGCTTCACCATTCCGGTGGCGGAATGGTTCCGCGGTCCGCTGAAGGAAGAGGTCCGGGCGCTGGCGCATGGCGCGCGCCTCAAGGAATCCGGCTTGTTCGACAGCAGTGCGATCGCGGCGATGGCGCAGGCGCATATCACCGGCAGCCGGGACTTCTCGAAACCGCTATGGCTCTTATGGGTGTTCGGCAGTTTCCTGGAGCATGCCGCCCAGGCGAAATGATTCTCAGATCAGATGAGCGGCCATGCCGATGGCGCTCCATCCGGCGGCGGCAAGCAAGGTCCAGATAGCAAGGCAAGTCCGGAACGGCATTCTCTGCTCCGCGTCCATCATCTCCTCCTCGACAGGTAACTGCCGCGTCGAAGACCGGGGCACCGGAAACCGGACAATGTTGCTTTCCGCCGCGCGTCTGTGCACGTCACGTCTGCCTTTGTCTGCAAATCCGGAAAACTCAGGTCTGCCAGATTGCTCTAGCAGGGCTGTGGTTAACAATTGCTTATGGACCCACCACTTGCAAGCGCGCCGGCGTTTCGGGAACGTTGTAAGCCGATGCAACGATCGCGGTGTTGAAGCGATCGGAAAATCCATAACGCGCTGCAGCAAGAAACAGTGCTTTGTTGGCGCGCGCGGTAGCTTCCCAACTGAATTGTTCAGCGTAAGCGCGCACCGCATTGCGGTCCGGCGCGCGCTGTCGCAAGGCGGCGACCGCGCGGACCAGCGCCGCAGGCGTGCGTTCCTCGACCAGCTGGCCGAGCGCGGAATCCTGAATCACTTCCGGCGTGCCGTTCACATTGGTGGCGACCACCGGCGTGCCGCAGGCCATCGCTTCCTGAAGCACATTGGCCCAGCCCTCGCGCGATGAGGCCAGCACGAACATGTCGGCGGCGCGATAGGCATCGGTGAGATCGTGATGGGCGATCTCGACCAGAAAGCGAACGCGCGCGGCCACGCAGGCCGGCATCGGGAATGTCGCGCAAGGCTTCGATGATCAGCCCATGCCCCTTGCGGGGAATGAGGCTTCCCACCGACAGAAGCGTGAAGCCGGAAAGGCCCAGGCGCGCGCGCGACCCGGCGCGGTCGCCGGGCGAGAAGCGCACCAGATCCACGCCATTGCGCAAGGAGACGATGCGCGACGGTGCTTCGCCCAGATCGATCAGCTTGTGCCGCAAATCCTCGCAGACGGTGATCAGGCCGCTGGCCTGTTTGCTTGCCCATTGGATCTGGGCGCGCTCCGGCGCCGATTGCGGAATGAGCGTGAGGTCGGTGCCCCGCCCGGTGATCAGGAGGGGAATTTCCAGTTCGCGCGCCAGCCGCGCCGCCGCCACGCCGTCGGGATAGAAATAATGCGCGTCGATCAGGTCGAAGGGCTGCGCATCCCTGCCGATGTCTCTCAGCGCCCGCCGGGCGGCGCGATAGAGAAAGCCCGGCGTGAAACGGGCGCCGATCCGGGGAATCACCGGATAACGGGGATGGTGAATCTCGAGCACGTGGCGGGTTTCCCGGCGCGGCACCCGGGCATAGACCCCATAGCGGCCGAAGGACGGGCCCGCGAAAGGGAAATAGGGGATGGGCGCCAGGACCGTCGCTTCGATGCCGCCCTGTGCCAAAGTGTGACGCAGGCGGTTCTCGACGAAGATGCCGTGGTTGGGCTGCGCGGCGTTGGGATAGAGGGTCGAGAACACCAAAACGCGCAGCAAAAACACCTCCACCCCATTGTCGCGGCCACTATGGCAGCGGAATTGCTAAAGGCTCCTGAAGGTTTTCCCGGACGGGTGGCAAGGGCTTGTCGCAATTGTGCAATTGTCCATCCGTTACCCTCTCCTGGCGCGATCGTTAACGTGCCGGATTGGCTCAGACCCAACCTTAACGCCTGGCATATGAGTTGCACCGTCCTGGCCCAGGACGGATCCGGTTAACACCGTCCGGTGGCGAAACATGCATGCGTAGGTTTGGGGACCAGTGAGGCTTTTCGGGCATTATGTGGCGGCGCCCTCGGTGGTGCTGGCGGGGCTGGACGGGGTCCTGTTCCTGGCGGGCT
>JAFKFF010000071.1 GCA_017307315.1 Alphaproteobacteria bacterium | reverse complement strand
CCGCTGGCCTTCACGCAGCTCGGCGATCTCGCAGCGCCTCAAGGTTTCCATATGAACGAACACGTCCGGCGTTCCCGCGCCGCGGGAGATGAAGCCGTATCCCTTGGACCGGTTGAACCATTTGACCACGCCTTCGAAGGCCGGGCCGTTGGCCGTGGTGACATAACGCGGCGCCTGGTCATGGGTCGCGGGCATCGCCCGGGGCGGTGGAATTGTCCACCGAGATAAGTTTGACGGCCTGCCAGCCGCGCGTTCCCATCACCGTGTCGCAGACCACCGTGGCGCCTTCCTGGACGGTGCGGAAACCGGATTGCCGTACGCAGACCTGGTGCAACAGGATGTCGTCGGTCTTGTCCGGCGAGGTAATGAAGCCGTAGCCCTTGATGAAAGCGAACCATTTAACCTGGCCGGCCACCCTTGCGGGCATCCCCGGGCCGAGGGACGGAACTTGATTGTTTTTGACGGATGGATGTGTCTTCAGCATTCCTAACTCCCCGGATTTCCGGGCCAAATTCGCTGCAAATGTTCGAAGCAGCGCGCACCGGAAACAGGGTAGGGGCTGCCACCTGACATGTCTGTTCCGCAGAAAGGACGGGGCGTTCCAAAATCGGAACGCATTCCTGCGGGTGGGCCCCGATTAGGGTGCGACAGGGAGGAATTCGATGGAAAGTGCAGTTCGGCTGGCGCAACCGTCAGGAAGTGATGCGCAGATTATTTCCGCAAACGGAAACTTCACGGCGACCTTCCTGACCGACGCCGGGACCATATTGGGCCTGGACCAATTCGGTGCCCGTCCATTGCCTCCGCGGGTGGAGCATCTGTGGCGACGCGACGGCTTCGCGGCCGAGATTCCCTTCACCAATGCGGCGCTGGTCCCGATGGGAACGGCCGATGCCGGAATGCTTTACGAGGCGATCGCCGCCGTCGTCGCCCGGCACGAGATATTGCGCACCCGGCTGGCTGTGAAGGACGGCCGGGCGATACAGATCGCAGAGGGCTGGAAGGTATCGCGCCTGGAGGTGAGCCGGGTCCGGCGGGAGGAATTGACCGACAGCCGGCCGGGCCATCTGTCGGCCGCCGGCGCTTTTGCGCAAGGAACGCCCGACCTCTATGCCCAGGATGGCTTTCGCTGCCATGGCTTCCGGGATGAGACGGGGGAAATAACCCTGGGCCTTTTGGCGCACGGCTTCTTTGCAGACGCCTGGTCGGCGCAGCTTTTGCTGCGCGAAATCCGCGCCGCCTATGCCGCGCTCGAAACGCGCAGCGCCCTCTGCCTGCCGCCGGTCCTGCAATATGCCGATTATGCCCGGGCGGTCCTCACCGCGCTCGGCGCCGGCCTGCAATCCCATCTGGGTCATTGGCACCGGGTGTTGAAAGGCGCCGCGCCGGCGGATCTTCCTTACGACCGGGACGGCGATACCGGCCGCCGGGGCCGTTCCTTCTTTTTCCTGAAGCGTGATCTCGCCGACAGGCTTTCGGCCGTCGCGCGCCAGCATCGGGTCTCGCTGATGATCCTGCTGCTGGCCGCCTGCCAGATCGCCCAGGCGCGCTGGAGCGGGATGAGGGATATTCTTTCGGCGGTCTACACCGCCGACCGGGTGAAGCCGGAATTCCACAACACCGTGGGTATGCTGATCACCAACATGCCCGTCCGGTCCCTGATCGATCCGGGGGCGAGCCTGGACATGTTCCTGGGCGAACTGTCCCGCGCCTATTATGGCGGCTACGCCCATCGCGAATTGTCGTGCGAATTGTATGAGGCGGTCTTCGCGCCGCCATCGCCGTTCTGCGCCACCGTCTTCAATTTCGTTCCGCTGCAGAAAGGCGCCGCGGACGACGATCCCTTTGCCGTGCGGGCCTTCGAAGGGACCGTCGCGACCCCCGACGCGGCGCGGCCCGCGATCTATCGCGAAATCTATCTTGGCCTGTCGCAGCACCCGGACGGGATATTGGGCAAGCTCTTCTACAATGCCGGCCGCTTTTCCCCGGAAGCCATGGCCGCATTCGTTGAAAATTTCCGGACCGTGGCGGAACGGATGGCCACCGATCCCGCCCCCGCGATCAAGGCACTGCTCGGCCGATAGCGCCCCTTGCTAGCGGCGCGGATGCTGCGCCCGAAGTTGCGAGGCGTAGCTTTCTTCTTCGAAGGAAGGCTGGCCGGCGTAGCCGGCGAAGAGCGAGTTCACCAGGGGATCGCCGTGATATTCCTTGGCGAGGTCGTTGGGATGGATGAATTCGTCGCGGAACCAGGGAAAGCGTTGCGGGTCGAAGGATTGAACGATCCAATCGATCGTCCGCTTGACCCGCGCAATGCGCTTGGCGTCCGGATGATAGGACATCCAGATGTCGATCGGATGCACGATGCCGATATCCAGGGGGACAAGCTGCGCTCCCAGGGCTTGGGCATAGGTTGCCAGCATGCCGATGCCGGCGCCCTTGGCGATCGACCAGTAATGCGCGCTGGCGACATTGGTACGCAGCGACACGAAGCCGATCGGTGAAAGGCCTGGAAAGAGCTGATCGTAAAGCTCCTGGGCGCGCTTGCGGCCATCGGACTGTATGACCAACCGGTGGTTCTTCAGATCCTCGATGGATTTGGGGTGACCATAGGTGTCCAGATAGGATTTGGAGGCGAAAAACATCGCGTGCACGCGCCCGATCTTCGCCATTCGAAGGTCGGGAGCGGCGGGGCGCTCCAGCTGAATGGAGACGTCGGCTTCCAGCCTCAGCACGTCGGCCGATTTGGTCATGCAGTTCAGGTGAACCATCAGCTTGGGATTGGCGCGCTGGAATTCCACCAGGCGCGGCGCAAGCCAGAAGGTGCCGAAGCCTTCGGTGACCGCCAGGCGCACTTCGCCTTCCACGTCTTTCTTGACGGAATTGCGGGCTTGCAAGAGATCGAAGGAGGCCGCTTCCATGCGCAGGGCGGCACTGAAGATTTTTTCGCCTTCCGCGGTCGCGCGCACGCCATCCACATGCCGCGTGAGCAAAATCACGCCCATGGCGTGCTCCAACTCGTCCACCTTCCGGCGCAAGGCGTTGATGGATTGGCCGAGCCTCTCGGACGCGGCGCGAAAACTTCCGCTGCGCAAGACTTCCAGAAAAATGCGGACCGTTTCCCAGTCCGGCACCCGCCTGGGTTTTACAGCCACCGTATGTTCGCCATGAGGAACACCCTGTTCCTCCAAAGACTGCAGACGCAAATCGCCAATCAAGAAAAAATCTCTCCACTCAATTCAACGCATCCCACCAAGGCCGACGGCCCCGAGGCACAAAATGACCGAACATCCGCTTAGACTGGTTCGGGAGAACCCCGTAATATTAAAGCAAGAAAAGGCGAAGCACCACCTCGGAACCATGGACTCGGCGAAGTATGCCAAGCACTTGGTATTATTCCGGGCATCCGAATTGATGTTGGACCATCTGGTCGGGTTGGCGAGCGCCCACATTCCGGGAATGGCGGGGACGGACGTGGTGCGTAAGGTGTTGGCGCACAACCCCGACTGCGTTTGGGCGATCGCCCGAAAGAGCAATCACAATCCCCTGTCGCCGATAGGGGAAGGCTTTATCGCCATGCTGCCCTTGACCGCCAAAGGGGTGCACAGGCTGGCGATCCGGGACTTCAACGGATCGGACCCCGACCTCGCTCTCATTGCCGGGCCTGGGGAAAGGCCGGCGGGCATTTACGTCTGGGGCGTCTATGCGCCCGGCGCGCTGGCCGGCGCCATGAGCCTGTTCGTCAAGGCGCTCGCGGCGGCGCCCTATGACGGCGTCAATCTCTATTCGCGGCCCAACACGCCGGAAGGCGTGCGCTACAATGATGCGCTGGGG
>JAFKFF010000204.1 GCA_017307315.1 Alphaproteobacteria bacterium | reverse complement strand
AGGTCTTCGATGGCGCCGCCCCCCCGCGCCACGATGAGCAGGTCGGGGCGGGGAAAATTCACTGTCGCGGCATTGAAGCCGGAAATGGCGGCGGCGATTTCCGCGGCCGCCTTTTCGCCCTGCACCGCCACCGGCCACAGCAACACGCGGCGGGGAAAGCGGGCATTGAGCCGGTGCATGATATCGCGGATCACCGCGCCGGTGGGCGATGTGATGACGCCGATCACCTCCGGCAGATAGGGAAGCTTCTTCTTGCGCGCGGGCTCGAACAGCCCTTCGGCGGCGAGGCGCTTCTTGCGCTCCTCCAGCATGGCCATCAGGGCGCCCAGCCCCGCCAGCTCCATCTGCTCCACGATCAGCTGGTAACGCGAGGAGCCGGGATAGGTGGTCACCCGCCCCATGCAGATCACGTCCAGCCCGGGCTCGGGTCGGACCTTCAGAAGCCGCGCGGTCGGCTTCCAGACGATGGCGTTCAAGACCGCCTTGTCGTCCTTGAGGTCGAAATAGATGTGGCCCGAGGCAGCGGCCTTCAGCCCGGAAATCTCGCCCCGCACCCGCACGAAGGGAAAGCCCTCCTCCACCGTGCGCTTCAGGGCGGCGGACAATTCGGTGACCGAATATTCGGGCAGATTGACCAACCTGGCGGCGGCCGATTCGGCGGTTTCGCTCATGGGACCCAGATGATACAGACTTTCCGGCAATTTGTGCGAGGCGGTCGCGCGTGAATATTCTGCTGGTGGGATCGGGTGGGCGCGAGCATGCGCTGGCATGGGCTTTGTCCGCCAGCCCGATGCTGACAAAGCTTTACTGTGCCCCGGGCAATGCCGGGATTGCCGAAGTGGCGGAGCGGGTCGCCATTCCCGCCACCGATTTTGCGGCGCTGGTGGAATTCGCCAGATCCAGGCGAATCGATTTCGCCGTGATCGCGGCCGACGCCCAGCTGGTGGGCGGGCTTTGGGATGCGTTCGAGGCGGCGGGAATTCGCGCCCTCGGTCCGTCCAAGGCCGCGGCGGTGCTGGAAGGTTCCAAGGGTTTCGTGAAAGACCTGTGCGCCGAAATCGGCATCCCCACCGCCGCCTATCGCCGTTTCCGCGAGCCAGCCGCCGCCAAGACATATGCCGAGAGCCTGGGCTTGCCGGTGGTGATCAAGGCGGACGGATTGGCGGCGGGCAAAGGCGTGATCATCGCCGCGACCAAGGCCGAGAGCGACCGGGCCATCGATTTCATGTTCGAGGGCGGCTTCGGGGCTAGCGGGCATGAGGTTGTCGTCGAGGAGTTCATGGAAGGCGAAGAGGCCAGCTTCTTCGCTCTCAGCGACGGAAGGAATGTCATTCCACTTGCCGGCGCCCAGGATCACAAGCGCGTGGGCGACGGCGATACCGGCCCGAACACGGGCGGCATGGGCGCCTACAGCCCGGCGCCCGTCCTCACGCCCGCGCTAGAAGCCCAGGCGATGGATGTGTTCATCCGTCCCACCGTCGCAGCCTTCGCGGCCAAAGGCCTCTCCTATATGGGCGTGATCTATCTGGGCCTGATGATCACCAATAAAGGCCCCAGGCTGGTCGAATATAACTGCCGCTTCGGCGATCCGGAGGCGCAGGTTCTGATGCCCCGGCTGAAAGGCGATCTCCTCACCGCCCTGATCGCGGCGCGCGACGGCGTGCTGTCGGGCTTCGATCTGCGCTGGAAGGACGAAGCGGCCCTGACCGTGGTGATGGCCTCGCGCGGCTATCCGGGTTCGTACGAAAAGGGACATGAGATTGTCGGCCTGGACGCCGCGCGCTCCCTTCCCGGAATCACCATCTTCCATGCGGGAACCGAGCGGCAGGGCGGCAAGATCGTGGCGGTGGGTGGACGCGTTCTCAACGTCACCGCCACCGGCCGCGATGTGGGAGAGGCGCAGGCTCGCGCCTATGACGCGGTCTCGCGCATTTATTGGGATGGCAGCTTCTGCCGTAAGGACATTGGCTGGCGGGCGCTGACCCGATCTTAAGCTTTTCTTCACCCTGTCGCACAAAGCCTTGCTTAACCCGACGTCACTATTGTGCGCGCCAGTCGGGGGTGGAATGACGACCAGAGCCGAAATCCAGCAGGAGTTGCGAAGCTTCCTTCCGGCAGGACAGGAGGCCCGCTTCAACGCTTATTTCTCGCTGGTGGAGCGCGCCGCCCATATCGGCTATTGGCGCTACGATCTTTCCGACCAATCCCATTTCTGGTCGCCGGGCATGTACCGGCTGATGGGAATCGATCCGGCCGACCGCAAGCCCGACAATGACTGGCTGCGCCGCCAGTTGCCGGCCAAAGGCCAGGCGCAGGTGGCGGAGATGCTGGCCCGCGCCATTCGCACCCGCGCGCCTTTTTCCTACCGGCTGACGGACGTCACGCTCGGCCCCCTGCTGTCCGGCGCGGCCGGCCAGGTCATCGACATGCATGGCGAAGTCGAAGTCGGCGACAATGGCCGCGTCACCGCCCTGATCGGCGTTTGCCAGAACGTCACCCAGCGCGTTCGCGACGAAGAGGTCCGAGCCCTGGCGCAGGAACAATATCGCGCCATGACGCGCGAAGCGTCCGACATCATCATTTTCTATACCGCCAGCGGCGACATTCTTTTTGCGTCCGAGGCGCTCGAGCGGATCCTGGGCCGCGCCGCGCAGGAAATCGAGCGGGGAAAATTCTACGATATCGTCCATCCCGACGATCTCGGCGAAGCCCGGAAGCTGAGCATCATTCCGCGCCGGGGCCAGACGCTCACCGCGACCTACCGGGTGCGACACCGCGATGGCGGTTATATCTGGTTGGAAGTCGTCACCCGCACCATTTACGACGACGCGACGGGCGCGGTGCGCAACATCGTCTCGGTGTCACGCGACATCACCGCGCGCAAGGCGCACGAACAGGAGCTGGCCGCGGCGCGCGAACGGGCCGAGGCGGCCAACCAGGCCAAGTCGCGCTTCCTGGCCAATATGAGCCACGAATTGCGTACCCCTCTCAACGCCATCATCGGCTTCACCGAGATGATGCGCCAGAAGATGCTGGGCCCCCTGGGCAACCCGCGCTACGAGGAATATGCCGGGATCATCCACCGGTCGGCGCAGCATCTGCTCGACCTGATCAGCGACATGCTGGACATGGCGAAGATCGAAGCGGGCAAGCTCAAGCTCAATTTCGAACAGGTCGATCTCAAGGGAACGATCGACGACGTGACCTGCCTGATGACGGACCGGGCCGACACCGCGGGCGTCGCGATCACGGTCGAGCCGATGACGCCGGTCTTCCTGACCGCGGACCGTCGCGCCGTCAAGCAAGTCCTGTTGAACCTACTGTCCAACGCGATCAAATTCACGCCGCGCGGCGGCAAGGTCAGCATCGCGGTTCACAAGATCGCCGACAAGATCCGCGTCGTCGTCAGCGACACCGGCATCGGCATCTCCGCGGAAGACCTCAAGCGGCTCGGCACCCCGTTCGAACAGGGCCGCTCCAACCCCTTCCTCGCCCAGGGCGGCACCGGGCTGGGCCTTGCCTTGATCAAGGCGCTCAGCGAAAGCCATGGCGGCGGCGCCACCATCGAAAGCACGGAAGGCTATGGCACCACGGTGAGCGTGGATTTCGCCTCCACGCCCAAGGCGCGTGCCGCCGCCTGAGGACGCCTTTCGTCCTTCCTCCGGCTTGCTTGACTTGGCCGCGCCGTCATAGCAACCAAGCCCCATGCTGTTCGACAAATCCGTCCTTTTCACCGTCGGGCTGGGCCTCATCGTGCTGGGGCTGGCCGCGCTGCCTTACGACCGGCGCGCGGCGCATTTCATCTACGACCATGTCAATGCACGGGCACACAAATTCCTCGACAGCATCACCCATT
>JAFKFF010000203.1 GCA_017307315.1 Alphaproteobacteria bacterium | reverse complement strand
AAATTCGGCTTCTTCTCTTCCTCGATCAGGATGAACCCTGCGGCCTGGTAGATGCGCCGGGCCGACACCAGCACATCGTTGGTCCACAGCCGCAAGGTCGAATATCCCGCGCCCCGCGCGAAGGCGGTGCAAGTATCCACCAGGGTCCGGCCCAATCCTTGCCCGCGCGCGAAAGGCCCGACATGCAGCAGGCGAAGCCGCGCCACGTCGGCGCTGTCGCGGACCACGAACACCGCGCCGGCCGGCTCGCCGTCCATTTCCGCGATCCAGCCCTGCTCCCCGGGCCCCGGCCTGAAGTGCGAGAGAATGCCCGCGATCAGGGTTTCGTAGGACGCATCCCAGCCATATTCGCGCGCATAGAGAATGGCCTGGCGCTGGATCACCCAGCCCAGATCGCCGGCGCGGGGCGGGCGCAACAGGATCGCGGGCGCGGCCTGTTTTTCGGGTGACAGCAGCCGCTGCAGCGCCTGCATATGGCGCACGATCTCGGCTTGCGCATCGTCGCCATGCGCATCCAGCAGCGACAGGGTCGCGGTTTGCGCGCGCGAGTCCAGCGCGGCGAAAGCCGTGCGGCCTTTTTCGGTCAGATGCAGCAGGCGGGAGCGACCATCACCGGGGGCGGCGCGCTTGGCGATCAGGCCCTGGCGCTCGAACCCTGTGAGGATGCGGCTGAGATAGCCCTGGTCCAGCCCGGTTGCCGCCCGCAGGACCGCCGCGGTCACCGGCTCGCTCTGGGCGATCTCGTACAGCACCCGGCCCTGGGCCAGCGAGAAGGGCGTATCCAGCAAATCCTCCGCCAGGACGCCGATCTGGCTGGTGTAAAACCGGCTGAAACGGCGAATTTCACGGGCGCGGGCGTCGACTTCCGTCATGCTTGACATCGTCAAGCAGATAGATGCCGGAGTCAACTATCTGGAACAGTCCGGGCCGCTTTGAGCGTGTCCGCCGCCAGCAGCAGCACGCCGGCGCTGATCGCCACATCGGGAAAATTGAACACGAACAGCGGCGCGGGACCGAGATGCAGGAACAGATAATCGAACACCGCGCCATTGAGGCTGCGGTCGATCAGATTGCCCAGGGCGCCCCCGATCACCAGCCCATAGCCGGCCGCCTGCAGCCGGTTGGTGGAGCGCCAGGCCAGGACCGCGACCAGAAGAACCACCGAGGCCAGCACCGCGATCAGGACATAACGGCCCTTGTCGCCGTCCTGCCAGAACAGGCTGAAGGAAACGCCGCGATTCCAGGTCTGGATGAAATCGAGAAGGCCGGGAATCAGGACCAGGGCCCGCGCACCGACGCCAGCCAATGGGCGACGGCGAAATTGAGCAGCAGCACGGCGAAGACCAGGCCCGCCGCCAGGGCGCGAAGCCCGCTCAATGGGCGGCGTCCCAATTGTCGGCGGCGCGCGCCTCCACCACCAGCGGCACCGAAATCCCGACCGCCGGAAGCGGCGCCTTCTCCATCACCGTCATCACCAGCTTGCGGGTGGCTTCGACCTCTTTCTCCGGCGCTTCGAAGATCAGTTCGTCATGCACCTGCAGCAGTATCTTCGCCGCGAGCTTCTTCTCCGCCAGGGCGTCCGGCAGGCGCGCCATGGCGCGGCGGATGATATCGGCGGCCGCACCCTGGATCGGCGCGTTGATGGCGGCGCGCTCCGCCCCGCCGCGAAAACCCGGGACCTTGGAATTGATTTCGCGAATATGAATACGCCGCCCGAACAGGGTCTCGACGAAACCGTGGGTGCGGGCGAACTGCTTGGTCTCTTCCATATAGTCGCGTATGCCGGGAAAGCGCGCGAAATATTTCTTGATGTAATCGCTCGCCTCGCTTTGCGCGATGCCGAGCTGGTTGGCGAGGCCGAAGCCGGAAATGCCATAGACGATGCCGAAATTGATCGCCTTGGCTCTTCGGCGGATTTCGGCGGGCATGTCCTTGACCGGCACGCCGAAAATCTCCGACGCGGTCATGGCATGAATGTCGAGATTGTCGGCGAACGCCTTCTTCAGCTGCGCAATGTCGGCGATATGCGCCAGGAGGCGAAGCTCGATCTGGCTGTAATCGGCGCTGATCAGCTTGGTGCCCTTGGCGGCGATGAAGGCTTGGCGGATGCGCCGGCCTTCCTCGGTGCGGACGGGAATATTCTGCAGATTAGGATCGGTCGAGGCGAGCCGCCCGGTGGAGGTGGACGCCATCGCGTAAGAGGTGTGGACGCGCCCGGTCTTGGGATTGATGAAACCGGGCAGCGCGTCGGTATAGGTTCCGCGCAGCTTGGCGAGGCCGCGCCACTCCAGCACCTTCTTGGCGATCTCGTGGCCTTGCGCCGCGACATCTTCCAGCACATCGACATCGGTGGACCAGGCGCCGGTCTTGGTCTTGCGCCCGCCTTCCAGGCCCATCTTGCCGAACAGGATGTCGCCCAGCTGCTTGGGCGAGCCGATGTTGAAATTTTCGCCCGCCAGCTTGTGAATCTCGGCTTCCAGCCCACCTTGAATCTTGCCGAAATCGTTGGAGAGACGACGCAGCAATTCCGGGTCGATGGTGATGCCGGCCCGTTCCATGTCGGCCAGCACCATCACCAGCGGGCGCTCCAGGGTCTCATAGACCGTGCGCTTGCCCATCTCGCCCAGCTTGGGCTTGAGCAGCATGTGCAATCGTAACGTGACGTCGGCGTCTTCGGCGGAATATTTGGTCGCTTCCGCCACCGGAACGCAATCGAAGGAAATCTTGTCCTTGCCCTTGCCGGTGACTTCGCTGAAGGCGATGGGCGTGTGCGACAGATGCAGTTCGGACAATTCGTCCATGCCGTGGCCGTGGAGGCCGCCTTCCAGCACATAGGAAATCAGCATCGTGTCGTCGATGGGATGAAGACGGATGCCGCGCTGGAGAAACACCAGCGCATCGTATTTCAGATTCTGCCCCACTTTCAGGATGGCGGGATCTTCCAGCACCGGCTTCAGCCGCGCGATGACATCGGCTTCGGCCATCTGGACGATGGCGTCATTGCCGTCGAGCTGCAGTCCGTCGCCCTTGCGGTGGCCGCAGGGGATGTAACAGGCCTCGCCCGGCGCCACCGCCAGCGACACGCCGCAGAGAGACGCCTGCATGGGATCGAGCGAGGTGGTTTCGGTATCGACGCAGACGATGCCGACCGCGCGCGCCCGCGCCAGCCAGGCATCGAGGTCCTTTGTCGCCGTGACCGTGACATAGGCTTCGTGATCGATGGGCTTGCGGATCGCGGCATCTTGCGCGGCAATCGCGGGCGGTTCTTCGCGGGGCAGTTCCACCTTCAGGTGCGGCGGCTTGGCAATGGACGGATCGGAAGCGATGGCATCCAGATCCTCGACCTCGAAATGCGCCGCCACCCGTTTGGTGATGCTGTTGAATTCCATTCCCTTGAGGAAGGCGATCAATTCCTTGCAGTCCGGCGCGTGGACGGCGAATTCCTCCGGCTGTTCCTTGACCGGCACATTCTGCTCGAGCGTCACCAGCTTGAGCGAGATGCGGGCGTTCTCGGCATTCTCGATCAGGGTCTCGCGGCGCTTGTTCTGCTTGATCTCGCCGGCCCGTTTCAAAAGCGTTTCGACATCGCCATAGGTGGCGATCAGTTCGGCGGCGGTCTTGATGCCGATGCCGCGCACGCCCGGCACATTGTCGGTGGAATCGCCCGCCAGCGCCTGGACCTGAATCACCTTGTCCGGCGCGACGCCGAATTTTTCCAGCACTTCGGCCGAGCCGATGCGCTTGTTCTTCATGGTGTCGAGAAGTTCGACCTGGCCGTCATGGACGAGTTGCATCAGGTCTTTGTCGGACGACACGATGGTGCAGCGCGCGCCCGCTTCGCGCGCCATGCGGGCGTA
>JAFKFF010000202.1 GCA_017307315.1 Alphaproteobacteria bacterium | reverse complement strand
GATGCGGGAAATCGACGCCACAGTGGCGATCATCCGCGACCGGAACCAGGCCACCGCCCTGGCATCCTGAAATTCCCGCCATTTTTAAGGGATTTTCGGCCCCGGCTTCCCATTTGGGCGTCTTTACTCTAAAGACCCCGGCCTTGTCCCGACCGGGGCGGCGGCCCATATGACCGGCGTCCGAATATCCTTGCTGGAAGTGCCTTCATGCAGACCCTGCTCGTCTTTGCCGAATTGGTGATCGCCATCGCGCTGATCATCTTCGTGCTGCTGCAGCGTTCCGAAGGCGGCGCGCTGGGCATCGGCGGCGGAGGCGGCGGCGGCATGGGCGGGCTTTTCAGCCCGCGCGGCGCCGCAGACACCTTGACCCGCACCACCGCCATTCTGGCCGTGCTGTTCTTTCTCACCTGCATCGGCCTCAATCTTCTGGCGTTACACGGGCGCAGCAGCCAGCGTTCGATTCTCGACGTGCCCGCGACCAGCCAGTCGGCGCCCCAGCCGAAGGCCCCCGCCAATGTTCCGGCGGGCCCCGAAGTCCCCAAGCCGCGATAGCGGTTTTTCAGGCCAAAACACGGGCCTGTGAGCGGCGGGAATTTTTCCGAATTTTCCGCTTGAGGCGGCGAAGGCTTTTCGACATGTTGGCCTCCCATGGCCCGGTTAATCTTCATCACCGGCGGCGTGGTCTCTTCCCTCGGAAAAGGTCTGGCGTCCGCTGCCCTTGGCGCGCTTCTGCAAGCGCGTGGATACAAGGTTCGTCTTCGCAAACTCGATCCCTATCTGAACGTCGATCCGGGGACGATGAGCCCATTTCAGCATGGCGAGGTCTATGTCACCGACGATGGCGCGGAGACCGATCTGGACCTGGGACATTATGAGCGCTTCACCGGCGTCTCGGCGCTGAAGTCCGACAATGTCACATCGGGGCGCATCTACAGCCAGGTGATCGAGAAGGAGCGCAAGGGCGGCTATCTCGGCCGCACGGTGCAAGTGATCCCGCACGTCACCGACATGATCAAGGAATTCGTGCTGGCCGACAGCGAGGGCCTGGATTTCCTTCTCGTCGAGATCGGCGGCACGGTGGGCGACATCGAGGGCCTGCCTTTCTTCGAGGCCATCCGCCAGCTGCATAACGATCTGGGGCGCGGACAGACCGCTTTCATCCATCTCACCCTGGTTCCCTTCATCGAGGCGGCGGGCGAACTCAAGACCAAGCCCACCCAGCACAGCGTCAAGGAACTCAGGGCGATCGGCATCCAGCCCGACATTCTGCTTTGCCGCGCTTCCCATCCCATCCCGGATGAAGAGCGCCGCAAGATCGGCCTGTTCTGCAATCTCCCGGCGGACCGGGTGATCCCGGCGCTGGACGTGGACACCATCTATCGCGTGCCGGTCGCCTATCACCAGGTGGGCCTCGATACCCAGTTGCTGAAAGTCTTCGGGCTGGAGAATGCGCCGCCGCCCGATCTGTCGCGCTGGCAGGCGGTGGTGGACCGGGTGACCAACCCGGAAGGCGATGTCCGCATCGCCGTCGTCGGCAAATACATGCAGGTCAAGGACAGCTACAAATCCTTGAGCGAAGCCCTGGCGCATGGCGGCCTCGCCAACAATGTGCGCGTTCACCTGGATTGGATCGACAGCGAAGTGTTCGAGCGCGACGACGCCGCGTCCTTCCTGGAAAATGTCAGCGGCATTCTGGTTCCCGGCGGGTTCGGCGAGCGGGGCACCGAAGGCAAGATCGAGGCGGTGAAGTTCGCCCGCGAGAGAAAAGTGCCCTTCTTCGGCATCTGTTACGGCCTGCACATGGCGGTGATCGAGGCGGCCCGCGATCTGGCGGGCCTGGAAGGGGCGGGAACCACCGAAATCGGTCATCCCAAGCATCCGGTGATCGGCCTGATGACCGAATGGACCAAGGGCAATGAGAAGGAAACGCGCAGCGCCGATGGCGATCTGGGCGGCACCATGCGTCTTGGCGCCTATCCCGCCGCGCTCACGCCCGGTTCAAGGGTGGCCGAAGTTTACGGCACCACGCAAATCAGCGAGCGCCATCGCCACCGCTATGAAGTGAATGTCGAGTACGCCAAACAGCTTGCCGGCCACGGCATGGAAGTCTCCGGCTGGTCGCCGGACGGGCGGCTGCCGGAAATCATGGAGATACCCGACCATCCCTGGTTCATCGGCGTGCAGTTCCACCCGGAGCTGAAATCGCGCCCGCTGGAGCCGCATCCGCTCTTCACCAGCTTCATCGCCGCGGCGGTTCAGAAGAGCCGCCTGGTCTGACGTTTCAGCGATCCGGATCGTTGCCGCTCGGGCCAGGCGTGCTGATATGGCCCGGCGGGCGGGTGACCGCGCGTCCCGACGGGGTGATAACGGGTTGCGGCTGGGGCGGGTTCTGCCGAATGCTCTGTTCCAGATTGCGCTGCACGGTCGTGCTTTCGTTGCGCATGGTCTGGTCATGCTGTTGCTGCAGTTGCTGTGTGGTGGGCGGCATGGTCTGCGCCTGCGCCCCGGAAACGGCGAGGGCGAGGATAAGGCCCGAGGACAGGCTCAACGAAACCGGCATGCGCATCCCGTCAATATGGGCTCTCGGGCGGACGGATTAAAGCCTAGCCGGGCAAGGAGAGTGTGCCCTCGCGGTCCAGTTCCGCCTTGAGCGCCAAGGCGCGCACCCGCAACAGTTCCCGGCGCGCGACCAGCCCCACCAAGGCGCCGGTCTCGCGCGCCACCACGGGAATCCGGCTGGCGCCGGTTTCTGCCATCCGGTCCGCCACCGCGCCGGCGAGTTCGTCCGGAAAGGCCGTCACCACCTCGCTGTCCAGATCGCCCAAGGTTTCACCCGCGGTCCAGCCTTCGCGGGTCCAGCGCAGCACATCGGCGCGCGACACCATCGCGCGAACCTGTCCCTTCTCGTCGACCACGGGATAGCTTTTGTGCGGCTCGCCTTCGGCGAAAAAGCGGGCGGCCTCCGCCACCGACATCGCGGCCGGCAGCGTGTCCACCGGCCGCGCCATGACATCGGCCACCCGCATGACCGTGAAAGGATCGACCGCATATTCGCGGGTCAGATGCAGCCCTCGCCGCGCGATGCGCTCGGTGAGGATGGAACGGCGCATGGCCAGGACCGTGAAGCCGAAGCCCGCCACCGAGGCGGTGAACAAATGGGGCAGCAAATGCGGATTGCCGGTCAGTTCGACCGCGAACAAGGTTGATGTCAGCGGCGCGCGCATGGTTCCGCCCAGGATCGCCGTCATCCCGATCAGGGCCCAGAATCCGGCATCGCCGAACGGCATGAGATGCGCTTCCAGCCCGCCCAGCGCGCCGCCCAAGATCAAGAGCGGCGCCAGCACGCCCCCCGAGGTGCCCGACGACAGCGCCACGATCCAGACCAGCGCCTTGTCCCAAAGCAGGGTTGTCAGTGCGCCGACCCCCAGCGTTCCCGCCAGGAGCGCGGTGATATTGCTGTATCCCACGCTCAAGACGGAGGGATCGATGACGCCGCCGATGCCCACCACGATGCCGCCCAGCGCCGGCCACCACATCCAGTGGATGGGAAGGCGGCGGAACAGATCCTCCACGCCGTAAAGCAAGAGGGTCAGGAGGGCGGATTGCGCCCCGGCAACCAGGCCGGCAACGACACACAGGCCGAGCCCCCACCAGGGCATCTCCACTAGGCCGGAATAAGGAAAGAGCGGACCGCTTCCGATCAGGTAAGGGCGCCAGGCGAAGGCGACAATCGCCGCGACGGTCACGGGAATGAAGCTGCGCGGCTTCCATTCGAAGAGCAGCAATTCCACCGCCAGCAAGATGGCGGCAATGGGTGTCCCGAACACCGCGGTCATGCCGGCGGCGGCGCCCGCGACCA
>JAFKFF010000201.1 GCA_017307315.1 Alphaproteobacteria bacterium | reverse complement strand
AGATGATATTCTAAAGTATTCGCCTTGATTTCTAGACGCCGCATCTCTTCCTGGAGGCGTTCGACACTCGCTTCTGCTTCAAGTCTTTGAGATTGCTCCTCTTGAGCGAGGGATTGCCATGTATCTCGCTCCTCTGTCATTTCCCGATAACTCAGCTTCAAATTATCAAAGTCTACCTTCACATCAGCGAGAGTATTGGTGGATTGAGTTGTCCTGGAATGGACAGAAGTAATATCCCGAAGCGTCGAATAACGTATAAACTGCTCTTCCGAATCTCGGAGAAACCTCATTGGCAGAACTCGAGCTGCCAACATTTTTACAAAACCCTCGTTGATGCTAGCCTTCATCCAAAGAGGATGCTGAAAAGCGTCCTCATTCTCCTCGGTTAACCCAGGCATATAAAGCCGCGCAGCTCCATTAAAGACCGACAGCCGCTTTCCAATCAGCTTCGTAAGGCCCCAGGTAACGTCCGGCGGGATGAATATGATGTGAGCTGCACCTCCGATATGACGTGCGACCTCGTCCGGCGATACGCTCGGTTTCCCATTTTCGTCACCGGATACAGCAATTATCGGAAGCTTCCGGTCTGGATTATAGAGTAACTCGGCGAACTCCGACAGTTCTGCCATCGACAGCGCCTTAGCATGATCGGTGAGGGTCCAGCCATCGCACTCGGCAGCCAGCGCTTCGAGTATATGCCGGACCAGTGTTGGCCTTGTTATGTCATAAGATGGCGCATCCCCTCGAATGACACACGTCAGCTGCGCCCCAAACCTCGTCATCTCTCCCAGGCGGTGTTCCGTGAAAAATTCGGACACCCATGTTCTGGGATAATTCGGATCTGGCCAATCGAGCCTTGCAGCCCACACTGAGCCATCAACGGCTTCGATGCCAACAGCTCTGGTAGGATTTGCGCCCAGAATGTCGGTGATATCAAACGACTTACCAGCCCATGCTTCTGCGGGAAGCTGTACTTGCGCCCTGCTGGCCATCCATTTATTCGATAGTTCTATACACCGCGCAAAAGCGGCCTTGTCGCTGACTTCGAACGATACCCGAGATACCGGGCGAACTGCGGTGCGACCTCCCGCCAACCGCGCGCGCAATGGTGCCAATTGCTCAGACAAAATCGTCGCCATCATCCCCCCAACGGCGTTTGTCGCCGTACCTCGTACGATTCTATAGGGCAGCTATATCTGTGGCACACAACAAACGCGCGAGACCATAGTAATTAGTGGTTGCAGACATGAAACTATTACAATTAGAAGCCAGAGAGTTTCTGGACATCAAAACATTAGACATTGTCGGAGCACTATCGGACCCGGAAGGGTCATTGAGGAATCTCCCGCCAGGAGTCCACTCAGAATAAAATTGTAATGGTGCCGCCTGCGTGACTCGAACACGCGACCCCCGCATTACGAATGCGATGCTCTACCGACTGAGCTAAGGCGGCCCGCGCGCCCTTGAAGGGCGCGATTGGCCGGGAAACTACGCATCCCGCCCCAGGACTGCAACAGCCGAAGCCGGCCCGGCGAGAAATATCGCCGGGATGGGCGGTCGGGCCGGAATTCCCAGGAAAACCAAGGCCCTTGCCCTCAGGCCGGTTTCCCCCGGGGATGGGCGTTCTGGTAGGTCTCCATCAGCTGGCGCATGTCCACCGCCGTATAGGTCTGGGTGGTGGAGAGAGAGGCATGGCCCAGCAGTTCCTGAATGCTGCGCAGATCGCCCCCGCCCTGAAGCAGATGGGTGGCGAAGGAATGGCGCAGCGCATGCGGCGTGGCGCGCTCGCTCAGGCCCAGGCGCCCGCGCAGCTTCTGCATCAGGCCTTGCGCCTCGCGCGCGCTCATCGGCTTGCCCCGGCGCGACAGGAACAGGGGCGCCGATGGCGCGCCCGTGAACGGAATCTTGGCCGCATAATCGTCCACCGCCGCGCGCAGCAGGGGCAGTACCGGCACCACCCGTTCCTTGCGCCCCTTGCCGAGGATGGTGAGGCTTTCCGACAAGGGCACGTCGCCGCGCTTGAGCGACAGCGCCTCGGAAATGCGAAGGCCCGCGCCATAGAGAAGTGTCAGCAGCGCCGCATCGCGCGCGCCAAGCCATTCCACGTCATGTTCGCCGGCCTCCTCGATCGCGCGCGAGGCATCGCTCTCGCTCAACGGTCGCGGCAGCCCGCGCCTGACGCGCGGCGTGCGCACGGCACGGGGCGCCGCATTTTCCAGGATGCTCTCGGCCGGGTGGCGATGAAGGCGCGGATATCGGCGGGACGCAGCCCGGCCAGTGCCTTTTCGCTTACCTCGCCGCCCAGATGGCCGCGCTGGAACGCCAGGAAGCGCCCGACATCGTCGCCATAGGCGCGCAAGGTGTTGGGGCTGGCCCGCTTCTCATGCCTGAGCGACGACAGCCACAGCTTCAGCAATTCGTCCGGCGAGCGCCCCATCGCCTTTCCATCACGTCTTGATGGTCACATTCGCCTTCTTGGCGTCGGCGATGAAGGCGGCAAGCCCCTTATCGGTCAGGGGATGGGAAATCAGCTTCTTGAAGATGTCGGGTGGCATGGTGCCGACATCGGCGCCGGCCAGCGCACATTCTCGCACATGGCTGACCGAACGAATCGAGGCCGCCAGGATTTCCGTCTTGAAGCCGTAATTGTCATAGATGGCGCGGATGTCGCGGACGAGGCCCATGCCGTCTTCGCCCACATCGTCCACCCGCCCGATGAAGGGCGAAATGAAAGTGGCGCCCGCCTTTGCCGCCAGCATCGCCTGCACCGGCGAAAAACAAAGCGTGACGTTCACCATCAAGCCGTCATTGGACAGGGCGCGGCAGGCCTTCAGCCCGTCCCAGGTCAGCGGCACCTTGATGGTGATGTTCTTGGCGATCTTCGAAACCGCCTTGCCTTCCTTCATCATCCCGTCGAATTCGGTCGAAAGCACTTCGGCGCTGACCGAGCCGGGAACGATGGCGCAGATTTCCTTCAGCACGTCGGCATAGTCGCGCCCCGTCTTGGCGGCCAGCGAGGGATTGGTGGTGACGCCATCGACCAGGCCGGTGGCGGCATATTCGCGGATTTCCGCCACGTCGGCGGTGTCGAGAAAGATTTTCATGAGCGTTCCAATGACCTTTTTGTTGACGAGCCGCCGGGATGGGCGCGAATGCTACCCCATGAGGGAGACATCTTGAACCGGGTCCGCTATCGGCCGGAAACCCCGGTCCTGCCGGAAATCGCGCGCGCGGGCGTCCTGTTGCCGCTGCCGCTCGCGGGAGCTTATGACTACAAGCTCCCGCCTGGGATAAACGCGCCCCGCGGCGCGCTGGTTGCCGCGCCTTTGGGAAATCGCGAAAGCCTGGGGGTGGTGTGGGGGCCGGCGGAAGGCACGGTGGGCGACAACCGGCTGAAAACCGCGACGCCGCTGGAAGGCGCGCCGTCGCTGCCCGCCGCGCTGTGCGATTTCATCGACTGGGTGGCGGCCTATACCCTCAATCCGCCGGGCGCGATTCTGGCGATGGCGCTGCGTTCGCGCGGCGCCTTCGAACCGGAAGCACTGCGCACCGCCTATGTCAAAGGCGACGCCGTGCCCGCGCGGCTGTCGGAGGCGCGCAAGCGCGTGCTGGCGGTGGCCGAAGACGGCCTGGCGCGCAGCGTGCCGGGCCTGGCGGAAGATGCCAATGTCTCCCCCGCCGTGGTGCGCGGCCTGATCGCGGCAGGCGCGTTGGTTACGACCCAGCTTCCCGAATTCGCCCCCTTCCACGCGCCGGAGCCGGATTTCGCCGCGCCCGATCTCAATCCCGATCAGGCGCAAGCGGCGGACGCGTTGCGCGGTGCGGTCAAGGCGCGCGCTTTCTCCGCCCATCTGCTGGATGGCGTGACCGGATCGGGCAAGACGGAAGTCTATTTCGAGGCCATCGCCGAGGCCCTGCGGCAGGACAAGCAGGTGCTGATCCTGTTGCCGGAGATCGCGCTCACCATCCAATTCCTGGAGCGTTTCGCGGCCCGCTTCGGCACCCGGCCCGCCGAATGGCACAGCGATTTGTCGCAGAAAGAACGCCGCCGCACCTATCGCGCGGTGATGCGCGGCGAAGCCAAGGTGGTGGTGGGCGCGCGGTCGTCGCTGTTCCTGCCGTTCGCGGATCTCGGCCTCGTCATCGTCGACGAAGAGCATGAGCAGGCTTTCAAGCAGCAGGACGGCGCGATCTATCATGCCCGCGACATGGCGGTGGTGCGGGCGCGGACCGAGAACTGCCCGGTAATCCTGGCCAGCGCCACGCCGTCCTTGGAAAGCTTCGTCAATGCCATCGGCGGGCGCTACAGCCATCTGAAGCTGCAAAGCCGCCACGGCATTGCGTCTCTGCCGCAAGTGCGGATCATCGACCTGCGCCGCGAAAAGGATACGGAAGAAAACGGCAAATGGCTTTCCCCGCCCCTGCGCGCCGCCATGGCGCAGACCTTGGGCGCGGGCGAGCAGGCAATGCTGTTCCTGAACCGGCGCGGCTATGCGCCGCTGACTTTGTGCGAAGCCTGCGGCCACAAGCTGACCTGCCCGAACTGCTCGGCCTGGCTGGTGGAGCATAAGTATCGCCGGCGGCTGGCCTGTCACCAGTGCGGCTATGAGATTCCCGCGCCCACCGCGTGCCCGGCGTGCAAGACCGAAGGCAGTTTGATCGCATGCGGTCCGGGTGTGGAACGCGTGGCGGAAGAGTTCGCGCATTTTTTCCCCGAGGCGCGCTACGCCATCGCCTCGTCCGACATTCTGCATGGTCCCGCCGAAACGCAAGCCGCGATCCGCGCCTTCGCCAGGCGCGAGATCGATGTCCTGATCGGCACCCAGATCATCGCCAAGGGCCATCATTTTCCGCAACTGACTTTGGTGGGCGTGATCGATGCCGATCTGGGTGGCGCCGATGGCGATCTGCGCGCGCGCGAGCGCACCTTTCAGTTGCTGCACCAGGTTTCCGGCCGGGCGGGCCGCGCCGAGAAGCCGGGTCTGGTGTTGCTGCAGACCCGCAATCCCGCCGACGCGGTGATGCAGGCGCTGGCGAAGAGCGACCGCGATGGTTTCTATGAGCAGGAGCGCGGCTATCGCGAGCGCGTCGCCGCGCCGCCGTTCGGGCGCCTCGCCGCCATCGTGGTGTCCGGCCATGTCGCCGAGCAGGTGCGCGCGGTCGCGCGCGAACTGGGCAAGGCCGCGCCGGTAGCGAAAGACATTCGCGTCTGGGGGCCGACGCCCGCCTTCTATTCTTTGCTGCGGGGCCAGACCCGCGAGCGGCTGCTGGTGCAGGCGGCCAAGGGCGTGGATGTGCAAGCCTATCTGCGCGCCTGGTTGGGCAAAGTAAAAATCCCCACCGCCGTCCGCGCGACAGTGGATGTCGATCCGATCAGTTTTTTCTGATCGCCACCTGAAAACGAAAGAACGCCCCGCGCGAAAGAGACAGATGGGGGCAATCAATTAAAGCGAGCGAACGTCCGTGAGATGCCCCGTCACCGCCGCGGCAACCGCCATCGCGGGGGAAACGAGGTGGGTACGTCCGCCGCGGCCCTGACGGCCTTCGAAATTGCGGTTGGAGGTGGAGGCGCAGCGCTCACCCGGCTGCAGCTTGTCGGCGTTCATCGCCAGGCACATGGAGCAGCCCGGATCGCGCCATTCGAACCCGGCGTCGACGAAGATCTTGTCCAAACCTTCCTCTTCCGCCTGTTCCTTCACCAGGCCCGAGCCCGGCACGATGATGGCGTTGACGCCCGCCGCGACCTTGCGGCCCTTGGCCACTTCGGCGGCGGCGCGCAGGTCTTCGATCCGGCCATTGGTGCAAGAGCCGATGAAGACATGGTCCACCTTGATGTCGGTGAGCTTCATGTTGGCTTGAAGGCCCATATAATCCAGCGCGCGCTGCGCGGCGGCGCGGTGATGTTCTTCCTTCAGGCTCGCCGGGTCGGGCACATTCGCGGTGATCGGCAGCGCCTGCTCGGGCGAGGTGCCCCAGGTCACCATCGGCACGATGTCGCGCGCATCCAGCACGACTTCCGCATCGAACCTGGCGTCCGGATCGGACTTCAAGGTGCGCCAGTAGTTGGCGGCGGCTTCGAACGCCGCGCCCTTGGGCGCGCGGGGGCGGCCCTTGATGTAATCGATG
>JAFKFF010000200.1 GCA_017307315.1 Alphaproteobacteria bacterium | reverse complement strand
GGCGGCGGGCCTGGGCACGCGCATCCGGGCGCGGCTGGCGACGGAGGAACGGTCCGGCATGTTCGAAGGCATCGACGACAGGGGAGCCTTGCTTCTCAATGAAGGGCTGGGGCGCACCAGCGTGCTGCCCGCGGCCGACATATTTTTCGGGTGATGGAGCTCTTCTGATGCTGCTTGCGATCGATGCCGGCAACACCAACATCGTTTTCGCCGTGTATGAGGGCGACAAGCAGCGCGCCCAGTGGCGGGCGATGACAAATACCCAGCGCACCGCCGACGAGTATGCGGTGTGGCTGAACCAGCTGTTGGCGCTGGAGGGGCTGTCATTCGCCGATCTCGACGACGCGATCATCGCCACCGTGGTTCCGGCGGTTCTGTTCGATCTTCGCGCGCTCTGCCGCACCTATCTCAAGTGCGAGCCGCTGATCGTGGGCGATCCCGCCGTGGATCTCGGCATGAAGATCAACGCCGACGCGCCGCAATCGGTGGGCGCCGACCGGCTCTGCAACACCGTCGCCGCGCATGAGCGCTACCGCGGTGCTGCGATCGTGGTGGATTTCGGCACCGCCACCAATTTCGACATCGTGGCCGAGAATGGCGATTTCGACGGCAGCCTGATCGCGCCGGGCGCCAACCTCTCGATCGAAGCCTTGCACCAGGCGGCGGCCTTGCTGCCGCGGGTCGCGATCCGGCGCGCCCCGTCCGTGATCGGGCGCAACACCACCGCCGCCATGCAGTCGGGCGTCTATTGGGGCTATGTCGGGCTGATCGACGGATTGATCGGGCGCATCAAGGGCGAATATGGAAAGCCGATGACGGTGATCGCCACCGGTGGCTTGTCGCATCTGTTTCGTCCCGACATTCCCGCCATCGAGCATATCGATCCCGACCTCACCATCCGCGGCCTGATGCTGATTCATGCCCGCAACGCGAAGCGGACCTGATGGCGAAGGGCGAGGAACTCGTTTTCCTGCCACTGGGCGGGTCGGGCGAGATCGGAATGAATTTCAACGCCTATGGTTTCGGCCCGGCGCACCGGCGCCAATGGATCGTGGTCGATTGCGGCATCACTTTCGGGCGCGAGACCGACGCGCCCGGCGTGGACGTGATCCTGCCCGACATCCGTTTCCTCGCGGAGCAGCGCGACGCGGTGCTGGGCATCGTCGCCACCCATGCGCATGAGGATCACATCGGCGCCATCGCGCCGCTTTGGCCGTCGCTGAAATGCCCGATCTATGCCACGCCCTTCACCGCGAAACTGATCGAGGGCAAGCTTGCCGAGGCCGGGCTTTCGGTGACGGTCCGCCAGGTGCCGGTAGGCGGATCCCTGACCCTGGGTCCCTTCGCCATCGATTTCATTTCCATCACCCACTCCATCCTCGAGCCCAATCTCCTCGCCATCCGCACGCCGCTGGGCATGATCGCCCATACCGGCGACTGGAAAATCGATCCCGATCCGGTCCTGGGCGAAGTGACCGACAGCGGCGCTATCCGCAAGCTGGGCGATGAAGGCGTGCTGGCTCTGGTCTGCGATTCCACCAATGCCCTGGTGCCCGGCCATTCCGGTTCGGAAGCCAAGGTGCGCGACAGCCTGTCCGATCTCATCGGCGGCCTGAAAGGGCGCGTGGCGGTGACGGCTTTCGCGTCCAATGTGGCGCGGCTGGACAGTATCGCCCATGCCGCCCGGCGCCATGGCCGCACCTTGGCGCTGGTCGGCCGCTCCATGCACAAGATCGTGGCGGCGGCTCGCGACAGCGGCTACCTGAAAGATTTTCCCGAAACGCTCGACGCGCGCGAGGCGGCCGATCTGCCCGGCCGCAAGGTGCTGTATCTGGTCACCGGCAGCCAGGGTGAGCCGCGCGCGGCGCTTTCGCGCATCGCCGACGGCAATCATCCCGATGTGCATCTGGGCAAGGGCGACACGGTGATTTTTTCCTCCCGCGTCATCCCGGGCAACGATCTGCCCATCTTCGAGATGCACAACAAGCTTTCGGCATTGGGCGTCGAGGTGCTGACCGCGGAAGACCATTTCGTCCACGTCTCCGGGCATCCGGCGCGGGACGAATTGGCCGAAATGTATCGCTGGACGCGGCCCAGGATCGCGGTGCCGGTGCATGGCGAGCTGCGCCACATGGCCGAGCATGCCAGGCTGGCGAAATCGCTGCAGGTGCCCGAAACTCTGGTGCCGGCCAATGGCCAGCTTTATCGCCTCGCGCCGGGCCCGGCCGAATTGATCGACGAAGTGCCCGCGGGGCGTTTGCACATGGACGGCCGGGTGCTGGTGGCGGAAGGTGAGGGGCTGGCCAAGGCGCGTCGGGCCATGGGTTATGCCGGCCTGATCGCCATCACTTTGGTATTGGATCAAAAAGGACGGCCCGCATCGGAAGCCGCCATCCTGGCCGAAGGCATGCCGCAGCCCGTGGAAAGCGCGGTCCGGGCCGCGGTGGACGAAACGCTGGACCGTTACAATCCCAAAAAGACCGACGCCGAAGAATTGCGCGAAACCGTGCGCCGCGCCGCGCGCCGCGCCGCCCAGGACGCCTGGGGCAAGAAGCCCGTCACCCGTGTTACAGTGGTGGAGCTATGATCGGCCGCCTCAACCATGTCGCCATCGCGACCAGCGATCTGGAAAAGGCGAGCGCGATCTATCGCGACCTTCTGGGCGCCAAGGTCTCAGCCCCCGTGCCGCAGCCCGAGCACGGCGTCACCACGGTTTTCGTGGAACTGCCGGGCAGCAAGGTCGAACTGCTGGCACCCCTGGGCGAAGCTTCACCCATCGCCAATTTCCTTGTCCGCAACCCCGGCGGGGGGGTGCATCACCTCTGCTTCGAAGTGGACGATATCGTCGCGGCGCGCGACCGGCTGCTCGCAAAAGGCGCCCGGCTCGCCGGCAGCGCCGAACCCAAGACCGGCGCGCATGGCAAGCCGGTGCTGTTCCTGCATCCCAAGGATTTCGGCGGCACGCTCATCGAACTGGAACAGGCATGACCATTCCCGGCTTCGTCCATTATGTGGTGTTGTTCAGCGCCTATGCGGTGCTGTGGTTTCTGGCCTTGTTCTGCCTTCTTCCGATCGGGCTGGGCGAGGTCGATCCGGAAACCGGCGCGCCACTCAATCCGCAATTCGGGCGTAAGGCGTTGTGGGCGACCGGGATCGCGGCGGTGGCCTGGATCGTTTTTTATCTGTTCGTGGGTTTCGGCTGGCTGGAAGTCTGAGCGGCCCAAAAAGCGAAAGGCCGGAGAAATCTCCGGCCCAGCCCGCTTTTCGGCGTCAATCATCCCCGAACTTGGCCGCTTGCGCGACGACTCGCTTTAGCGAGTTCTTATGGCCCCGTTGATACTGTGGTTTGGCGGTGAAGTCACGACATATCGACGGTGGGGGCGGTGCAAAACAAGCAACAAAATTTCAATCTGGTGCTTTTGGCCACGCTTTTAAGCGCAATGACGACTGCGGCGATGGCCGGCGGGGCGATCATCGGGTCCCAGGCGCCACAGCCTCTGCTGAACGACGGCGGTCCGGGGCCTTGCGATCCCGGGGGCGCGGGACCGGACATGGTCGCCGGCGTCGATGTCGGCGGCCATCCCGTGGTGCCGGCGGGGCCTCAAGCGCATGTGCCGGTGCCGGATCGGATTCTGGTGCCGCTCAAAAGGGGTGGGCGCCATCGGCCTACCGGTGAAGCGCCCATGGTGGCATTGGACGGCCGGGCGCTCGATCCGCTGCTCAATCCGCTTCCCGCGTGTCCGCCAGGAAAACGCTAGTAAGCCCGGCCGATCAGAATCTCTTCCACGCCCGGCGCGCCGGTGAAGATGCAGGCACCGAAGGACGCCGGCTGGTCTTCCGGCGTATTGCGGATGGTGAGCTTCAGCCCTTTCAGCTTTTGCGCGACCGCCTCCAGCGCCGCGCCGG
>JAFKFF010000199.1 GCA_017307315.1 Alphaproteobacteria bacterium | reverse complement strand
GCTTCATCGCGCCGGTGAAGCCACGGCCGATGGTGACGCCGGTGACGTCCACCTTCTGGCCCGCCACAAAATGGTCGGCCTGAAGCTGATCGCCGACTTCCAGCATGTTCGCCGCATCGACCCGGAATTCCGCCACCTTGCGGCGCGGCTCGATCTCGGCCTTGGCGAACTGGCCGCGCTCGGCCTTGGTCGCGTTCTTCGCCTTGGCGAAGCCCGAGCCGAGCTGAACTGCGGTGTAGCCGTCTTTTTCGGACGTGCGGGTGCCGACGACGGCGCAGCCGTCCAACTTCAGCACCGTGACCGGGACATGGGTACCGTCTGCCAGAAACAGACGGGTCATGCCCATCTTCTGCGTGATGACGCCTGTGCGCACCTGACGCTCCTTACAACTTGATCTCGACGTCCACGCCCGCCGCCAGGTCGAGCTTCATCAGCGCGTCCACGGTCTGGGGAGTGGGATCGATAATGTCGAGCAGACGCTTGTGCGTCCGGATTTCGAATTGCTCGCGGCTCTTCTTGTCGACATGGGCGGAACGATTGACCGTGAAGCGCTCGATGCCGGTGGGGAGCGGAATGGGCCCCCGCACCTGCGCACCCGTGCGCTTCGCGGTGTTGACGATCTCGCGCGTCGAATTGTCGAGAATCCGGTGGTCGAAGGCTTTCAGCCTGATGCGGATATTCTGATTTTGCATGGAATTCGTCCTTCGAACCGGTCCGCTTGCTTACTTAATAATTTTTGCGACGACGCCTGCGCCGACGGTTCGGCCGCCTTCGCGGATGGCGAAGCGCAGCTTCTCTTCCATCGCGATCGGGACGATCAACTCGACTTCGCAGGAGACGTTGTCGCCCGGCATCACCATCTCGGTGCCCGCCGGAAGCTTCACGATCCCCGTCACGTCCGTGGTCCGGAAGTAGAACTGGGGACGATAGTTGGTGAAGAACGGCGTATGACGGCCGCCCTCGTCCTTGGTCAGGATATAGGCTTCCGCCGTGAACTGGGTGTGCGGCGTCACCGAACCCGGCTTGGCCAGAACCTGGCCGCGCTCCACGCCTTCGCGGTCAATGCCGCGCAGCAGCGCGCCGATATTGTCGCCCGCCTGGCCCTGGTCCAGGAGCTTCCTGAACATCTCAACGCCCGTCACCGTGGTCTTGGAGGTCGGACGGATGCCGATGATCTCGACTTCCTCGCCAACCTTCACGATGCCGCGCTCCACACGGCCCGTCACAACCGTGCCGCGGCCCGAGATCGAGAACACGTCTTCGATCGGCATCAGGAACGGCTGGTCAACCGGACGCTCCGGCTGGGGGATATACTCGTCGACCTTGCGCATCAGCTCCAGGATCGCGTCATGGCCCAGCTTCGGCTCCTTGTTCTCCAAGGCCATCAGGGCCGAGCCGCGGATGATCGGAATGTCGTCGCCCGGAAACTGGTAGCTCGACAGAAGCTCGCGCACTTCCATCTCCACCAGGTCCAGAAGCTCCGGATCGTCGACCATGTCGCACTTGTTCATGAACACGACCAGCGCCGGAACGCCCACCTGGCGCGCCAGCAGGATGTGCTCGCGGGTCTGCGGCATCGGGCCATCCGAGGCCGAAACAACCAGGATCGCGCCGTCCATCTGCGCCGCACCCGTGATCATGTTCTTCACATAGTCCGCATGGCCCGGGCAGTCGACATGGGCGTAGTGCCGGTTCTGCGTCTCATACTCCACATGCGCCGTCGAAATCGTAATGCCGCGCGCCTTCTCTTCCGGCGCCTTGTCGATCTGGTCGTACGCCGTGAACGTCGCCCCGCCCGTCTCCGCCAACACCTTCGTGATCGCGGCCGTCAACGACGTCTTGCCATGATCAACATGACCAATCGTCCCAATGTTGCAGTGCGGCTTGTTACGCTCAAACTTCGCTTTCGCCATCGTTATTCTCCTGAAACCTGATTCACTTTGCCCTGACGGGACGGATTACGCGTATTTGGCTTTGACTTCGTCCGCGATCGCCTGCGGCACCTGCTCGTAATGATCGAACTGCATCGAATATTGCGCGCGGCCCTGGGACATGGAGCGCAGCGTGTTGATGTAGCCGAACATGTTGGCGAGCGGCACCATGGCGGTGACGACCTGGGCGTTGCCTCTGGAGTCGGTGCCCTGCACCTGGCCGCGGCGGGAGTTGAGATCGCCGATCACGCCGCCGAGGAAATCCTCCGGCGTCACGACTTCGACCTTCATCACCGGCTCGAGTAGCTTGACCGCGCCCTTCGAGGCCAGTTCGCGGAACGCCGCGCGCGCCGCGATGTCGAAGGTGAGCGCGTTGGAGTCGACCTCGTGATACTTGCCGTCGGTCAGCTTGGCCTTGAAGTCGATCACCGGGAAGCCGGCGAGCAGGCCGGATTCCTTCTGCGCCCTGAGGCCCTTTTCGACCGAGGGAATGAATTCCTTCGGGACCGCGCCACCCACGACTTCATTCTCGAACACAAAGCCCGAACCCGGCTCCAGCGGCTCGAATTCGAGCGTCACTTCGGCGAACTGGCCCGAACCGCCGGTCTGCTTCTTGTGGGTGTACTTGACCGTGATCGGCTTGGAGAGAGTCTCGCGATAGGCGACCTGCGGCGCGCCGACATTGGCGTCGACCTTGTAGGTGCGCTTGAGGATATCGACCTTAATTTCCAGATGGAGTTCGCCCATCCCCTTGAGGATGGTCTGGCCGGATTCCTGGTCGGTGGTGACGCGGAAGGACGGATCTTCCTGGGCCAGACGCACCAGCGCCATGCCCATCTTTTCCTGGTCACCCTTGGTCTTGGGCTCGATCGCAACTTCGATGACCGGATCGGGGAATTCCATGCGTTCCAGCACGACCGGATTGTTGGGATCGCACAGCGTTTCGCCGGTGGTGGTGAGCTTGAGGCCGGCCAGGGCAACGATGTCGCCGGCATTGGCTTCCTTAACGTCTTCGCGCGAATTCGCATGCATCAGGAGCATGCGGCCGACCCGCTCCTGCTTGTCCTTCACCGAATTGAGCACGCCGGTGCCGGAGGAAACCGTGCCCGAATAGACGCGCACGAAAGTGATGGAGCCGACGAAGGGGTCGTCCATGATCTTGAAGGCGAGGCCCGCGAACGGCGCCTTGTCGTCGGACGGACGGGTCACTTCATTGCCCTTGGGATCGATGCCCACCACCGGCGGGATATCCAGCGGCGACGGCAGGTAGGCGATCACGGCATCGAGCAAAGGCTGCACGCCCTTGTTCTTGAAAGCCGAGCCGCACATCACGGGCACGAACTTGAAGCCGATCGCCCCCTTGCGGATGCAGCGCTGCAGATCCTCAAAGGCCGGCTCCTTGCCGGACTCCAGATAGGCTTCCAGCAGCGCGTCATCCATCTCCACCGCCATCTCGACCAGAGAGGCGCGGAGTTCGGCGGCCTTATCGGCATATTCGGCGGGGATTTCGACTTCGTCGAACTTGGCGCCCAGCTGCTCGTCGTGCCAGACCAGCGCCTTCATCCGGACGATGTCAATCAGGCCCTTGAAATCGGCCTCGCTGCCGATCGGCCAGGTGAGGATCATCGGGCGGGTGCCCAGGCGATCGATCATCATGTCGACGCAGCGCTGAAAGTCCGCGCCGGTGCGGTCCATCTTGTTGACGAAGCAGATGCGCGGCACGTGATACTTGTCGGCCTGGCGCCACACGGTTTCGGACTGGGGCTCGACGCCGGCGACACCGTCGAACACCGCCACCGCGCCGTCCAGCACGCGCATGGAACGCTCGACCTCGATGGTGAAATCGACGTGGCCGGGCGTGTCGATGATGTTGATGCGATGATCCTTCCAGAAGCAGGTCGTCGCCGCGGAGGTGATGGTGATGCCCCGCTCCTGCTCCTGCTCCATGAAGTCCATGGTGGCGGCGCCGTCATGGACTT
>JAFKFF010000198.1 GCA_017307315.1 Alphaproteobacteria bacterium | reverse complement strand
AGGGCCATATCTGGGTGGCGGAGCGCTGCGGCGCCAACAATTGCGCCGGAAGCCCGGTCAACCCGGTGGTCGAGTTCGACGCCCAGGGCAATTACATCAAGTCCTTCGGCGCGGGCATGCTTTTGTTCCCGCACTCGTTGTTCATCGACAAGAACGATCATCTCTGGATCGCCGACGGCCATGTCGATGCCGCCGCCAAGAAGGGCAATGTCGTTCTGGAATTCGATACCAGCGGCAAGCTCCTGAGGACCATGGGCACGCCTGGCGCATCCGGAAACGACTCCAAGACCTTCAACGAGCCCAATTCCGTTCTGGTGGCTCCGAATGGAAACATCTTCATCGCCGACGGACATGAAGCCGGTCCCGGCCACAACGCGCGGGTGATGAAGTTCGATTCCAAGGGCAATTTCATCAAGCAGTGGGGCAGCCATGGCATCGGCGGCGGCCAGTTCGATGTGCCGCACACTTTGGCGATGGACTCCAAAGGCAATCTTTATGTCGGTGACCGCTGGAACAACCGCATCCAGGCGTTCGACCAGGACGGGAAGCTCTTGAAGATCTACACCCAGTTCGGCCGACCGAGCGGGATTTATATCGATAAGAACGACATCCTCTATTCGACCGATTCCGAATCCCGGTCGCCGATGGGTTATGGCTACCATCCCGGCTGGAAGCGCGGCATCCGCATCGGCAGCGTGAAGGATGGCATCGTGACCGCCTTCATTCCTGACACCGATCCGAACCCCGATGCCGGCGCCACCAGCGGCGGCGAGGGGATCTGGGCCGACAACAAGGGCAATGTGTACAGCGCTCAGGTCGGACAGCGGAACGTGGTGCGCTACACCAAGAAGTAAAGCGCGCCCCATCGGGACGCGAGAGAAGGGGGGCTGTGGCCCCCCTTTTGCTTTTCCCGCGGTTGCGGCCCTGGTTGTTCTTTCCTAAGATGCAACAGGCCCGAAAACCGGGCGGCGGGGCTTGCGAAACAGGACGGGGGAACGAAGCGATGGGTGGTTAGCCGGCACGCCGGATTCTCGTCCGGCCATCTGTTCGAAGGGCATTCCACCTTCCCGCGCATGTCGCGGCAAGCCGGTTGTGTGCATTGATGCCCTTGCCGGTCTGTCGGATCCGCCCGCGGCCATCACCGCCAATCTTTCCATTCCTTCATCTCCATCCTTGACTTCAAATCCCAATGTAAGGCACACGCGGCAACGCATACCCTTGAGGGCACCATGGACGTAGACAAACCGCAGGAATCGCAAGGGCGGAAATTCCATCCCGTCTACCTACTTCTGGCGGTGCCATTCGTGGCGCTGCTCTGGGTGCCATTCTACAACAGAATCGAGCCGAGCCTGTTCGGCATTCCCTTTTTCTACTGGTTCCAGATGGCGTGGACCCTGCTCGGCGCGCTTTGCATCCTGCCGGTCTATCTCCATGAAGAGCGCACCCGCCAAAAGGATGATGGCAAATGAACGCCAATCCCGTTGCCATCGTCGTCTTCCTTATTCTCTTTCTTCTGGTCGCCTGCCTGGGCTTCGTCGCCACCCGCTGGCGTAAGGCCGATCTGCACTCCGTTCACGAATGGGGTTTGGGAGGGCGCAGCTTCGGCACCATCATCACCTGGTTCCTTCTGGGCGGCGATCTCTACACAGCCTACACCTTCGTCGCCGTTCCCGCGGCGATGTTCGCGACGGGCGCCATCGGCTTCTTCGCCGTGCCCTATACCATTCTGATCTATCCCATCCTTTTTCTTTGCTTTCCGCGTCTGTGGTCCGTGGCCAAGCGCCACGGCTATGTCACCGCCGCCGATTATGTGAAGGGCCGCTTCGGCTCCAGGACGCTGGCCCTTGCCATCGCCTTGACCGGCATCATCGCCATCGTTCCCTATGTGGCGCTGCAGCTGGTCGGCATGCAGGTGGTGTTCGCGGGGCTTGGCATTCCCTCGACATTTGCCGGCATCCCCAACTTGCCGGTGATCCTCGCCTTCGCCGTTCTGGCGGCTTACACCTATTCCAGCGGCCTGCGCGGCACCGCGCTGACCGCGGTGGTCAAGGATCTGCTGATCTATATCACGGTGCTGACCGCCATCATCGTCATCCCGTCCGCTCTGGGCGGCTATGGCAAGGTCTTCGACAGCATCGATCCGAAGAAATTGCTGCTGGCGGGCGGTAGCGACACCAGCCTGGGCGCCACCTTCTCCTATGCCACGCTGGCGCTGGGTTCGGCGCTCGCGCTGTTCCTCTATCCGCACTCGCTGACCGGCATCCTGTCGTCTTCCTCCAGCAAGGCGATCCGCAAGAACGCCATTCTTCTGCCGGCCTATTCGCTGGCCTTGGCGCTCCTGGCGTTGCTGGGTTACATGGCGCTGGCGGCGGGCATCAAGGCCATGCCGGAATATGCGGCGGGCTTTGCCGGCTTCGGCGACAATTTCTCCATTCCGGCGCTGTTCCTACACATGTTCCCCGGCTGGTTCGTCGGGCTGGCCTTCGCCGCCATCGCCGTCGGCGCGCTGGTGCCGGCTTCGATCATGGCCATCGCCAGCGGCAACCTTTTCACCCGCAACATCTACAAGCAATTCATCAATCCCGATTGCACCGATCGTCAGGAAGGCCGCGCCGCCAAGCTGGCGTCGTTGAGCATGCAGATCGGCGCGGTGCTCTTTGTGCTCTTCTTCCCCACCTCTGCCGCGATCCAGCTGCAGCTCCTGGGCGGTGTCTGGATCTGCCAGACCGTGCCCGCGGTGCTGGTCTCGCTCTATACCCGCTGGTTCCATCCCACCGGTGTTCTGGCCGGCTGGGCCGCCGGCATTATCTCGGGCACGGCGATGGCGTGGCAGTTGAGCCTGAAAGGCAGCGTGTATCCGCTGCATCTGGGTGATCTCACCATTCCCAGCTACGCCGCCGTCCTGGCGCTGGTGCTGAACTTCGTGGTGGCGATCCTGGTGACGCTGGTCATGAACGCGGTCTCGCCCAACAAGACCGACGAGACCGTCCCCGCCGATTATCACAGCTGATATACCCAGGGCAGGATCGCCGTTGCTTGAATGGCGATCCTGTTCTCGGCAGGACCTTGGCGGAAGCTAAAGTCTGCGGAGGTGACGGACCGGGCGGCCGGGGGCAATGGCTTCCACTGCCGCCACGATCCCATCCGCGTCGATGCCGTAATGCCGGTACAGTTCGGCCAAGGAGCCGGTCTGGCCGAAATGCTCCACCCCCAGCGAGCGCGTATGGTGGCCCAGGACCGCCCCCAGCCATCCCAAGGTCGCGGGATGGCCGTCCAGCACGGTGACGAGGCCGCAATGGCGCGGCAGCGGCTGGAGCAATCGCTCGATATGGCTTGTGGCGTGCGCCAGCCCGTTTTCCCGGGCGCGCTGAGCCGCCGTCCAGCCGGCATTGAGCCGGTCGGCCGAGGTCACGGCGAGCAGCCCGATGTCCTTGCGGTCCTCCGCCAGCCGGCCGATGGCGGCGATGGCTTCGGGCGCCACCGCCCCGGAATAGGCGATCACGGCCTCTGCGTTGGGGCCTGGCTCGCGCAGCCAATAGCCGCCGTCGACAATGGCCTGGGCCAGATCGGGCGTCATGGCGCGCTTGGGCTGCTCCAGAGGGCGGGTGGAAAGCCGCAGATAGACGGACCCGCCAGTGGCATCGCGCAGCCAGGAGCGGGCATCCGGCTTGGCCTCGCCGCTGCGCTGCATATAGTCGAATGCAAAGCGCAGCATCACTGACAATTCGTCGACAAAGGCCGGTTCAAAGGCGGCCAGGCCGTCCTGCGCCATGCCGATCAGGGGCGTGCCGATGGATTGGTGTTGAGGGCATCCAGGCCGCGCGCGATGAAGGGATCGTAGAGCGTGCCGATGGGCAGCAGCCTTTCGCCGAACAGCTGGTGCGACAGGCCCAACGCCGACAGCAGGATGAACAGATTCATTTCGGCGATGCCCAGCTCCATATGCTGGCCTTCGGGGGCGAAGTCCCAGACATAGGTCGATGGAATTTTCTCCGCGCGGAACTGGTCCTTGGAATGGGCACGGGCGAACAATTTGCGCCGGTTGACCCAGCCGCCCAGATTGGTCGAGACGGTGACATCGGGCGAAGTGGTGACGATGCGGTCCGCAAAGGCTTCGTCGCCGCGCGCGATCTCCGCCAGGATCAAGCCGAAACCCTGTTGCGTCGACATCTGGGTTTCGCTCTTGGGCTGTGGCAGCGCCGCCGGAATGGGCAGGATCGGCGCGTCCAGCTTGCGCGCGGCATCTCGCGCGAAGGGCACGGTCTGGAGAAAGGATTCGATTTCGTCCGGCGGCAGCGCCGCGCCTTCGAATTTGTCCCACTCATGGCCCTCGCGCACGCCGTTGGCGGCGCGGAACGCCGCCATCTGCGTCTCGGTCATCAGGCCGGCATGATTGTCCTTGTGCCCCTGCAGGGGCAGGCCGAAGCCTTTGACGGTGTAGGCGATGAAGACG
>JAFKFF010000197.1:3947-5461 GCA_017307315.1 Alphaproteobacteria bacterium | reverse complement strand
ATATGTGCCTTCCGGGGTGCGCCCGTCGCCCGCCGCGCGCTTGGGCCCCTTGGGATTGGCGCCCAGCGCGATGGGAAAATGCAGCAGCGTTTTTCCCGCGCGGGCCAGCACCAGCCGGCGTTCGGACTTCATCACCAGGATGCGCAGCGCGTTCTCGCCTTCGGCCCAGTTGGCGGCGCGCGCGGCCCTGGCGCCGGCAAGAGGCGCCAGCAGCGATGCCGCCGCCGCACCTCGCAGAACGCGCCGGCGATCCAGCTTCAGGTCCGTCACCAAGTCCTATCCTCCGCCCGAAGGAATTACATCGGCGCCCGGCGCCGCGTCCAGCGATGGCGCCATGGCATTGGACGGAGCATCCGCGGGCGTGGTGATGGCGATGGCCATGCCGGGGCGGATCTCCCCGATCAGGTGCACCTTGGCCCAGTCGATGCGGCCCGCCTGGTCGCCGGCCGCCTCGGCGACGCGTTTCTCGAAATCCTTCGGCAGCGCGGCGGTCATGGGCCGGTTCTCGCTGATCTCGTCGATCTGGGCATGGCTGGGCGCCATCGCCAGATAGAGTTCGCCATCGACCCAGGCGAAGCGCATGTCCTGGTCGATCACCCGCACCGGCGTGCCCAGCGGCACTTCATGGAACAGCCGGTCGATGTCGAAGGAATAGAGCCGGATGCAGCCATGGCTGACATTGCGGCCGACGCCGAATTCCTGGTTGGAGCCATGGATCAGATAGCTGGTCCAGCCCAGCCGCAGCGCATAGGCACCCAGCGGATTGTCCGGACCCGGCGGCACGCGGCCCGGCAGTTCGGGCCGTTCCTTGCGGATCGAAGCCGGTGGATACCAGGCGGGATTGGGAATCTTCTGGATCACCTTGGTGGTGCCGCGCGGCGTCATGCCCGCTTCCGCGCCGGTGCCGATGGGAAAACTCTCCACCGTCTTCCCGTCCGCCGGAAAATAATAAAGCCGCTGCGCCGCCAGGTCGATCACGATGCCTTTGCGCGGCCCCGGCGGCAGAAGATAGAAGGATGGAATGCTGACCTGACGGCCGGCGCCGGGCAGCCAGGGATCGATGCCGGAATTGACCGTCATCAGCTGCGCGTAACCAAGGTCGTGGTTGCGCGCCACGTCCAGCAGCGTGTCTTCTTCCTGGGTGACATATTCGCCGACCGCGCCCACCAGCTGCTGTCCCGGCGCGAGCGCAAAGCTCTCCGCATGCGCGGGATGCGCCGCCGCGCACAGAAGCGATGCCGCGAGCGCAAGCCCGCTGCGTCCTGCGATCAAGCTCATCGGCAGAATCGAAAGGAAACGGAACCGGGCGCGCGCCATCGCGTCACGATAGCAACTTCGCCGGCTCCGTCCATCCGCCCGTTTCGGCGTTATTTCCTGAGGCCGCGGGCGAACATGCGGTCCACCTTGGCGTCCACGTCATTGGCCTTGTTCATGGCGGCGTCCGCCTTGCTGCTGGCTTCGTTGGCGGCGGCCTGCGCGGCATCCGCCTTGGACGCGGCGGCATTGGCGGCCGA
>JAFKFF010000197.1:0-3923 GCA_017307315.1 Alphaproteobacteria bacterium | reverse complement strand
CCGACTGCGCCGCATCGGCCTTGGAATTGGCGGCCTGCGCGGCCTGCAGTGCCTGGTCGGCGGTGGCCTGCGCCCGCTTGACGTCGTCGGTGCTGGCGCACGCGCCGAGCGCGAGCGCGCCCGCCAGAACGGCGTACCGCGAGGCTTTGGTCCAGGTAATGCTGCGCATGGAAGTCTCCCTCTTTCGACAAATGACATCGTGCCGGGCCGAAAATACCGGCCCCGCCGCTTTCATCGCGGCAAGGGGGTACGTGCGAAGCGGCAAAAAGTTCCATGAGGCGACGGCAAAAAGCGTTATCGGTGATTTACCGTGATGGCCGACAATTGACGGATGGGGAAATACGATATAGTTTCCTAGTCAATCAAATGAATCGACATCCCCCCGCTCTCACCGACCATCTCGGCTACTGGCTTCGCGCCGTGTCCAATCATGTGTCGCATGCCTTCGCCGCGCGGTTGGCGCATCAGGGCGTCACGGTTGCCGAATGGGTGGTGCTGCGCGCGCTCTATGGCAAGCCGCCGATGCCGCCCAGCACCCTTGCCGAGGAGATGGGTGTGACCCGCGGCGCGGTGACGAGGCTGGCCGACCGGTTGATCGCCAAGGCCCTGGTCCTGCGCGAGGCCAGCGCCGAGGACGGACGAGCTCAAACCTTGGCACTGACACAAAAGGGCATGCGGCTGGTGCCGGACCTGGCGGCACTGGCCGACCGCAATGATGGGGAGTTCTTCGCCGCGCTCACTTCCACCGAACGCCAGGCGCTGGAGAAACTGCTCAAGCGGATAGCGGCGGCGCAGAACATCACCGCTTTGCCGCTCGACTGAACTTTACGAGGACCGACCATAAACGCCGAAAAAATCGCAGTTGCAAAAGCCTGTCTCGAAGCCGCGGAAACCGGCACTCTTACCTTTCCCCAGATCGTGGGGCGATTGATGGCCGAAGGCTTCGAAGGCTATGCCGTCGATTTCCGGGCCCGCACCGCCACTTATTACATGGCTGGCGGCGGTGCCGCCGCCTTTGCCATCCCCGATCCCGAGGCCGAGATCGCCGCCACCTTCGACGCCGCCGCCGTCAAAAGCGCCATCGGCGAAGCGCAACGGCTGGCGCCCGGCTACACTTATCGCGGTTTCTGCCGCAAGGTCGCGGCGGCGGGATGCGCCGGCTATGGCGTCTCATTCCCAGGCCGCCGGGTGCTTTATATGGGCCGGACCGCCGAGACTCATGTGGAATATTTTCCCGACTGAGGCCATGCGGAACGCGACATCCTGTCCCCCGCTTCCGCGAGGCGGAAGCGGCCAGCGCCTGTGCTAGCCTGAGGCCCGACAGCGCGGGGGTTCCTTTGAAGATCATTATTCTGGGCGGCGGCGTGATCGGCGTTTCCACCGCCTATTATCTGGCCGGCGCCGGTCACGACGTCGTGGTGGTGGAGCGCCAGCCCAATGTGGCGCTGGAAACCAGCTTCGCCAATGCGGGCGAAATCTCGCCCGGCTATTCCGCCCCCTGGGCCGCGCCCGGCCTGCCGCTGAAAGCGGTGAAGTGGCTGTTCATGCATTACCGCCCGCTGGTGATCTGGCCCAAGCCCGATCTCGCCATGATCCGCTGGGGCCTGGCGCTTCTGTCGAACTGCACCGCCGCGGCTTACGAAAAGAACAAGGCGCGCATGCTGGCCCTGGCGCAGTACAGCCGCGCCTGCCTGGAAGACTTGCGCGGCGCCACCGGCATTCAATACGACCAGCGCACCCAGGGCACCTTGCAGCTGTTCCGCACCCAACAGCAGCTGGACGGCACCGCCGCCGACATCGCGGTCTTGAAGCGCTTCGGCGTCGACTATGCGCTGCTCGACCGCGCCGGTTGCATCGCCGCCGAGCCGGGCCTTCGCCATGTCCCCGAAAAGATCGCGGGCGGGCTTCGCCTTCCGGGCGACGAAACCGGCGATTGCTTTCTCTACGCCAACGCATTGGCGGGGCTGGCGCGGGCCAAGGGCGTGCAATTCCTCTTCGGCCACACCGTCACCCGCATGGAAGAGAACAAATCCGGCATCGCGGCGGTGAATGTCGACGGCCCGGACGGACCCATGCGGCTGGAAGCCGACGCCTATGTCCTGGCGCTGGGCAGCTATTCGCCGATCGTGGGCAAAACGGTGGGACTCAGGATCCCGGTCTATCCGGTGAAAGGCTATTCGCTTACCTTGCCGGTTTCCAGCGATGCGGACGCGCCGCAATCCACCGTGATGGACGAGACCTTCAAGGTTGCCGTGACCCGGCTGGGCGACCGTATCCGCGTCGGCGGCACGGCGGAGCTGGCGGGTTACAATCTCAAGCTGCGCGAAGCGCGACGCCAGACCCTGAACCATGTCGTCTCCGATCTTTTCCCGCATGCGGGCGATGTGACCAAAGCCAGTTTCTGGACGGGCCTTCGCCCGATGACGCCGGACGGACCGCCCCTGGTGGGCAAAAGCCTCATCGACAATCTCTATCTCAACACCGGCCACGGGACATTGGGTTGGACCATGGCGGCGGGATCGGGACGGCTGCTCGCCGACATCATCTCCGGCAAGAAGCCCGACATCGCCTATTGAGCGGTCAGCGCCGCCGTCAGCCGGCCCGCCGCGTAAAGGCCCAGGCCGAACGACAGATGGGTGATGAGGCTGCGCGCCCGCGCCGGCCAGGGTTTGGGCGTCAACCGCGCCGCGATGCCCTGCCCCATGCCGGGCTGCATCAGAAGGAATGGCGCCGCCAGGCTGCCCACCCCCACCATCGCTGCCGGCAGCAAGGTAGGATGACGCGCCCACTGCGCCCCGAACAGGGCAAGCAATATCGCGGCGAATGCGATGCCGGTCAGGTAATGCGCCGCCCAGCCGATGATCCTCTCGCCTGCGACCGGCGGCGATTTCCCGATGGGCCGGTGCACGAATATCCCGCGCGGCATGTGGCCCAGCCAGCGCCCCACCAGCCCGTAATCCGCCGCGGGCTGTTTCAGGACCTTGCCGCGGAAAATCCCGACCAGGTCCATCACGATGGTCGCGCCGATGCCGACCGGCAGCGCCAACAGCAAAACCTCCTTCGTCTCTTCGCCCATCATCGCCTCCTTGCAATCATCTGTTCCGGCCCGTAACCTGCAACTTCAAGTTCACTTGAGGTCAAGGGCATGGGTGATCTCGACATTGCCGACGTGGCGCGGCGCTCCGGCGTTCCGGCCTCGGCCTTGCGCTTTTACGAAGAGAAGGGGTTGATCGCCTCCATCGGGCGCCGCGGCCTGAAGCGCCTGTTCGATCCCTCGATCCTGGAGCGGCTGACCCTGATCGCGCTGGGCCGCGCCGCCGGCTTCAGCTTGCGCGAGATCGCCGCCATGTTCGCGCCCGACGGACGCCCCCGCATCGACCGGCGCAAGCTGGCGGCGAAGGCTGAGACGCTGGACCGCACCATCCGCGAAATGACGGCGCTGCGCGACGGGCTGCGCCACGCCGCGGTCTGCCCGGCGCGAAGCCATCTGGAATGTCCCAGCTTCCGCCGCCTTCTGCGCGCCGCAAAGGCCGGCGTCATCCGCGCGCCGCAGATCTCTGCGCGAAAGGCGAAACGGCGCGCCGCACGACGATCGTTCAAGCAGCCGGATTGATGTTCCGGTTGCGGTGAAAAATATTCTGCGGATCGAGCCGCGCTTTGATCTGCGCAAGGCGCGCATAGTCGCGGCCATAGCTGGCCCGGATCGCGGCGGGCGCGTTGTCACCCAGATAGTTGATATAAGTCGGCATGCCGGCATGGGCGCGCATCGCCGCCATGGAACGATCGACCCACCCCATATAGGTCTGGGCTTTGGCGTCATCGAACCAATAGCTGTCGAAATGGTAGGTCATCGCGCCGCGGCGGCGTATGAAAGCCGTTTCTCCCTCCGCCACGCCGCAAATCGCGCCATGCATGTGATGGCC
>JAFKFF010000196.1 GCA_017307315.1 Alphaproteobacteria bacterium | reverse complement strand
GCCAGTAGTTGGCGGCGGCTTCGAACGCCGCGCCCTTGGGCGCGCGGGGGCGGCCCTTGATGTAATCGATGGTGGTGTCGTCCACCGCCACCATGCCGGCGCGCGCGCCGCCTTCGATGGTGAGATTGCAGAGCGTCATGCGCCCTTCCATCGTCAATCCGCGCACCGCTTCGCCGGCATATTCGATGACATAGCCGGTGCCGCCGGCGGTGCCGATCTTGGCGATCACCGCCAGGGCGATGTCCTTCGCCGTCACGCCTTCGGGCAATTTGCCGTTCACGGTGACGCGCATATTCTTGGAGCGCTGCGCCAGCAAAGTCTGGGTCGCCAGCACATGCTCGACTTCCGAGGTACCGATGCCGAAGGCCAGCGAACCGAATGCGCCATGGGTGGAGGTGTGGCTGTCGCCGCAGACGATGGTGGTGCCGGGCAAGGTCCAGCCCTGTTCCGGGCCGATGATGTGCACGATGCCCTGGCGGATATCATCCATCGCGAAATATTCGACGCCGAATTCGCGGGCGTTCTTTTCCAGGGTTTCAACCTGTTCCCGCGATTCCGGGTCGGTGATGCCTTTGTCGCGGTCCTTGGTCGGCACATTGTGGTCGGCCACGGCCAGGGTGAGTTCGGGGCGGCGGACCTTGCGGCCATTGTTGCGCAAGCCCTCGAACGCCTGCGGGCTGGTCACTTCGTGCACCAGATGGCGGTCGATATAGAGGATCGGGGTCTCGCCCGGCTTTTGCGCCACCAGATGCGCGTCCCAGATCTTGTCGTACAGCGTCTTGGCCATGACCATACTCTTGAAATTTAATTGCGCAGTCCCGGGCACAGATGCGCCGATCGTTCAATGGGCGCCTCCGGCGCCAGCCGCGGCTGGCTTACATATAAGGGGTTGGCAGCCGGTTCAACGGCGCCGGAGCAACTCAGCCATGTTTGGCGCTGGCCGTCGCTCACCCATGCTGGCTGAGAGATGATCACGATCGCCACGGCCTGAGCCAGGATGCGGATGCGCATCAGCTTGTTGGACCAGGTGCGGGCGGTATTGCCACCCTTGAAAAGAGTGTAAAGCCCCAGGCAAAGCACCACGGCGACCACGAAAACCGCAATGCCGACAAGGATTTTTCCGGTCATCATGGGGAGGTTATCGGCCCGCCGGTGCGCTTACGCAATGGAGTCGATTGCCGCTTCCGTGAGATTTCCCGGAACGATGGTGACGGGAACCGCCTGAACGCCGGCCGCGAACATGGTCACCAGCGGACCGGGGCCTTCCTTTCCCGCGCCCGCCGCCAGGACCAGGATGGAGATGTCCTTGTCTTCCTTCAAAAGCTGGCTGACGCAGTCGGTGACCCGCCCCTGCAGGATGATCAGTTCCGGCAGCAGACCCGCCAATGCATTGACCGTGCCCGCGGCCGCATGCAGCCGGGCCTCGGCCTCGGCATGGGCTTCGTCTTCCATGATCTCTTCGACGCCGCGCCATTGCTGGAAGTCGGGCGGGGCGGCGGCCGCCAACAGGGTGACGCGGCCGCCGGTATGCTGGGCCCGGCGCGCGGCATAGCGCAGCGCCACTTTGCATTCCGATGTGGTGTCCACCACCACCAGGAATTTGCGGACGCGGGCGCCGGCGGAACTGCTCATACCTTGAATGCTAAAGCAGTTTCCGCTTCAGGTCATAGAGGATTTCCAGCGCCTGTTTCGGGCTGAGCGCGTCGGGCTCGACCGCCTTGAGCGCCTCTTCCACCGCATGGGCCTTGGGCATGGGCGCGGCCGCCCCGAACAGGGGCAAATCGTCGATCCGGGCCAGCGGTTGATGGCCTTCGCGCCCTTCTTCCAGCGCGCGCAGCACCTCTTCGGCGCGGGCCACCACCATCGGGGGCAGCCCCGCCAGCTTGGCGACATGGATGCCGTAAGAACGATCCGCCGCGCCCGGCGTCACTTCATGCAGGAAGACGATGCTGTCGTTCCATTCCTTCACCTTCATGGTGACGCAGGTCATGGCGGTCAGCCGCTCGCACAGCGCCACCATCTCGTGATAATGCGTGGCGAAGAGCGCGCGGCTCTTGTTCGCTTCATGCAGATGTTCCGCCGCCGCCCAGGCGATGGCGAGACCGTCATAGGTCGCGGTGCCGCGCCCGATCTCGTCCAGAATGACCAGCGACTTGGCGGTGGCTTGATTGAGGATGGCGGCGGTCTCCACCATCTCGACCATGAAGGTGGAACGGCCCGCCGCCAGATCGTCGCCCGCGCCCACGCGCGAGAACAGGCGGTCGACGATGCCGATATGGGCGCTGTCGGCAGGCACGAAGCTTCCCATCTGGGCCAGGATCGCGATCAGCGCGTTCTGGCGCAGGAAGGTGGATTTGCCCGCCATGTTGGGGCCTGTGACCAGCCACAACCGGCCTTTGGCGTTCGGCGACAGGTCGCAGTCGTTGGGCACGAAGCCGCGCGCATTGTCGGCAAGAAGCGCGGCCTCCACCACCGGATGGCGGCCCCGCGCGATCTTGAACCCCAGCCCGTTATCCAAGGTCGGGCGCACATAACGGCCCGCAACCGCCAGTTCCGCCAGCGCCACCGAGACATCCATCACCGCCAGCGCATCGGCGATGGCGCCCAGCGCATCGGCATGCTCCAGCGCCAGCGCCGTCATCTCGTCGAACAATCCGCGCTCCAGCATCAGCGCGCCATCGGCGCTCTGGGCGATGCGGGTGGCGAGGCTTGCCAGTTCGTCGGTCGAAAACCGCACCGCGCCCGCCATGGTCTGGCGATGGCGGAAAAGCTCGCGGCTCTCCTCGTCGCGATAGGTCATCAACTTGTCGGCGTGTTGCTGGGTGACTTCGATGAAATAACCCAACACGCCATTGTGCTTGATCTTCAGCGCCGCCACGCCCGAGCGCTGACGGTACTGGCTTTCCAGCCCGGCGATGACGCGGCGCGATTCCTGCGAAAGCGTCCGCAATTCGTCCAAGGGCGCATGGACATTGTTCTTGATATAGCCGCCATCGCGGGTGGCACCATGGCGTCCAGCGCCTGCGCCGCCTCGCCCGGCAAGGGAATGCGGGCCAGCCCGTCGCGCAAGACGCGCGCCGCTTTCACGCCGTCGCGCAGATTGGCGAGATCGCGCGGTCCGCCCCGCCCCACGGACAAGCGCCCAAGGGCGCGGGAAAGATCGGGTGCGCTGCGCAAGGCTTCGCGCAAGCGCCGCCGAAGCTCGCTGTCGCCCGTGAAAAGCGCGACGGAATCGTGACGCGCCTCGATCGTCTTCACGTCGGTGAGCGGCGCCGCCAGCCGCGCCGCCAGCTCGCGCGCGCCCGCCGCCGTCACGGTGCGGTCGATCACCGACAACAGGCTGCCGTGACGCGCGCCCGACAAAGTCTGGGTCAGTTCCAGATTGCGCCGCGTCGCCTGATCGATGGCCATGAAATGGGCGGGGGTTACCCGCGCCAATCGTGCCAGCCGCGTCTGCCTGCCTTTCTGGGTGAGGTCGAGATAGGCGATCAGCGCGCCCGCCGCCGACAATTCGGCGCGCGAAAAACTTCCCAGCCCGTCGAGCGCCGCGACTTTGTAATGCTGCGTCAAGGCGCGCTCGCCATTGTCGGAATCGAACCGGCTGGAGGCAAGCGGCGACAACGCGCCGTTGAACGCCTTCAACAAGGGACCGGCCGTCTCGTGCGCCAGAAGGCCATCGGGCACCAGCAATTCGCGGGGCGCCACCCGCGCCAGCTCGGCGGCGATCTCATTCTCCTTCAGGCTCGCGACCCAGAAGGCGCCGGTGGACATGTCGGCGGCGGCGATGGCGTAACCGCTTCCCGCCCGGCCCAGCGCCGCCAGCAGATTGGAGGATCGCGCGTCCAGGAGCGCGTCCTCCGTCAGGGTGCCCGGGGTGACCAGCCGGATCACTTCGCGCCGGACCACGGACTTGCTGCCCCGCTTCTTCGCCTCGGCGGGATCTTCCACCTGCTCGCAGACCGCGACCCGAAAGCCCTTGCGGATCAGCTTTTCCATATAGGATTCAGCGGCATGGACAGGCACCCCGCACATCGGGATGTCGTCGCCCAGATGTTTGCCGCGCTTGGTCAGCGCGATGTCCAAGGCCTCCGACGCCTTTGCTGCATCGGCGAAGAAGAGTTCGTAGAAGTCGCCCATCCGGTAGAAGAGCAAATAATCTTCATGCGCGTTCTTAATGGCGAGATACTGCGCCATCATCGGCGTGACCTCGCCCGAAGACGCGGGCGGCAGGGATGGTTGTTCCGTCATGGCGAAAAGCCTATCAGATGGGTTCCACATCGCCCGACAGCCGCGTGACATGCCGGGCCGATATCCTGTGGATTGCTGAGAACCCGACGGATTTCCATGCCTATCATCGAGCGCCCGACTTTCACTGACGATGAAGCCCTGTCCTTTCACGCCGGCGCCAAGCCGGGCAAGCTGGAGATCACCCCGACCAAGCCGATGGCGACCCAGCGCGACCTCAGCCTGGCCTATTCGCCGGGCGTGGCGGTTCCCGTCCGGGCCATCGCGGAAAATCCCGATGCCGCCTTCGACTACACCAACCGCGGCAACATGGTGGCGGTGATCACCAACGGCACCGCCATCCTGGGCTTAGGCAATCTGGGCGCGACCGCCGCCAAGCCGGTGATGGAAGGCAAGGCCGTCCTCTTCAAGCGCTTCGCCGATGTCGATGCAGTGGACCTGGAAGTCTCGACCGAGGATGTCGACGCCTTCATCAACTGCGTGCGCTATCTGGGCGCCAGTTTCGGCGGCATCAACCTGGAAGACGTGCGCTCGCCCGACTGCTTCATCATCGAGCAGCAGCTGCGCGAGATCATGGACATTCCCGTCTTCCATGACGACCAGCACGGCACCGCCATCATCGTGGCGGCGGGACTGATCAATGCCGCCAACATCACTGGCCGCAAATTGTCGGAGATGAAAGTCGTCTTGAACGGGCCCGGCGCGGCCGGCATCGCCACATTGGAACTCATCAAGGCAATGGGTGTGCATCCGGGCAACTGCATCGCGGTGGACAAGGTGGGCGTGCTCTCCAAGGACCGCACCGATCTCAACCAGTGGCAATCGGCCCATGCTGTGGTCACCAAGAAGCGCACTTTGGCCGAAGCGGTCGAAGGCGCGGACGTGCTGATCGGCGTCTCCGCCAAGGGCGCCTTCACGCAGGAGATGATCAAGACCATGGCCAAGGCGCCCATCGTCTTCGCCATGGCCAATCCCGATCCGGAGATCACGCCGGAAGACGTGAAAGCCGTGCGCTCCGATGCCATCGTCGCCACCGGCCGCAGCGACTATCCCAACCAGGTCAACAATGTCCTGGGCTTTCCCTATATCTTTCGCGGCGCGCTGGATGTGCGGGCGCGCACCATCAACGAGGCGATGAAGGTCGCCGCCGCCGAAGCCCTGGCGGCGCTGGCGCGCGAGGATGTGCCCGACGAAGTCGCCGCCGCTTACCGTGGCGCGCGCCCTGTCTATGGCCCCGATTACATCATTCCGGTGCCGTTCGATCCGCGCCTGATCAGCCGGGTGAGCCGCGCGGTGGCGGAAGCGGCGATCAAGACCGGCGTGGCGCGGCGCGCGATCGCGGACCTGGATCATTATTCCTATCAGCTGTCGGCGCGGCTCGATCCCTCCGCCAGCCTGTTCCAGACCATCACCACGGCGGTGCGCGCCAAGCCCAAGCGCGTGGTCTTTGCCGAAGGCGAAGACGAGGCGGTGATCCGCGCCGCCGCCGCCTTCCAGAATTCCGGGCTGGGCAAGGCCTTGCTGGTGGGCCGCGCCGACGTGGTGCGCCGCGGCTTCGAGCATATCGGGCTGGACCCGCAGGCGCTGGAGATCCGCGTGCCGCTGTCGGCGCAGGAAGCCTCGCCCTATATCGAGCGGCTGTACAAGCGGCTGCAGCGGCGCGGCGTGCTTTATCGCGACGCGGTGCGCATGGTGACCAACGACCGCAACATCTATGCCGCCTCGATGCTGGCGGCGGGCGATGTCGATGCCATGGTGACGGGCGTGACGCGCAACTATGCCGCCGCGCTGAACGACGTGCGCACCCTGATCGACGCGTCGCACGGCGTGCGCCCCATCGGCATGCAAGTGGTCTTCGCCAAGGGCCGCATCGTGCTGGTGGCGGATACCTCCATCACCGAGCTGCCCAATTCCGAGCAACTCGCCGACATCGCCATCCGCGCCGCTGCGACGGCGCGCAAGCTGGGCCTGACCCCGCGCGTGGCGATGCTGGCCTCGTCCAATTTCGGCTTTCCCCGCTCCGAGCGTAGCGAGCGCATCATCGAGGCGGTGCATGTGCTCGATACCCGCGGCGTGGACTTCGAATATGACGGCGAAGTCGCCCCCGACGTGGCGCTGGACCGGGCCAAGCTCGACCTCTATCCCTTCTCCCGCCTCACCGACACCGCCAATGTGCTGATCATGCCGGCGATGCATTCGGCGCAGATTTCCACCAAGCTGCTGCAGCAGCTGGGCGGAGTGAATGTGATGGGTCCCCTGCTGGTGGGGCTGGAGAAATCCGTGCAGATCACCCCGCTCGGCGCCAAGATGAGCGAAATCTTCAACGCCGCCATCGTCGCGGCCTATGACATCAATGATTGACGCGGCAAAGACACGCGCCTTCATGGAAGGCATCTGGGAGCGCGAGATCATCCCCGCGCTGATCGATTACATCCGCATTCCCAACAAGAGCCCGGCCTTCGATCCCGACTGGGAGAAGCACGGCCATATGGCGCAAGTGGTGGAGATGTTTTCCGCCTGGGCACGCGGGAAACTCAAAGCCTTCCCCGGTGCAGCGCTTGAGGTGGTGCAACTGCCCGGCCGCACGCCGCTGATCTTCATCGAGATTGAAGGACGACAAGCTGTATGGCCGCGGCTGCGCCGATGACGGCTATGCCCTGTTCGCCGCCTTGAGCGCGCTGCTGGCGCTGAAGGAACAAGGTCTCGCGCATGCCCGCACGGTGATCGTGATCGAGGCTTGCGAGGAATCCGGCTCCCCCGACCTGCCCTTCTATATCGATCACCTGTCCGATCGCATCGGCACGCCGGATCTGGTCGTCTGCCTGGATTCGGGGTGCGGCAATTACGACCAGCTTTGGCTCACCACCTCCTTGCGCGGCATGGTGATCGGCAACCTGACGGTGCGGGTCCTGAGCGAAGGCGTGCATTCGGGCGACGCCAGCGGCGTGGTGGCATCCTCCTTCCGCATCGCGCGCCAGCTTCTGTCGCGGATCGAAGACGAAGCGACCGGGCAGATGAAGCTGGACGATCTGTTCGTGCAGATTCCGCCGGACCGCAGCCAGCAGGCAAAGCAAGCCGCCGCCATCCTGGGCGACGAAGTCCATACCAAGCTGCCTTTCGCGCCGGGCGTAAAGCCGATGGCGACCGACAATGCCGAATTGATCCTGGGCCGCACCTGGCGGCCGCAGCTGGCGATCACGGCGGTGGATGGCTATCCCCTGCCGGAAAATGGCGGCAATGTCCTGTTGCCCTACACGACCTTGAAATTGTCGTTGCGCCTGCCGCCCACCTGCGAGGCTGAACCGGCGCGGCTGGCCGTCAAAAAGGCGCTGGAAGAAAATCCGCCCTATGGCGCGGCGGTGACGTTCGATGCGCCGCAAATGGACGGCGGCTGGAACGCGCCGGCGCTGGCGCCCTGGCTGGCGAAGGCGCTGGACAAGGCCAGCAACGATGCCTTCGGCAAGCCGGTGGCCTTCATGGGCGAAGGCGGCTCCATTCCCTTCATGGCGATGCTGGGCCGGAAATTCCCCAAGACCCAGTTCGTGGTGACCGGCGTCTTGGGCCCGCATTCCAACGCCCATGGCCCCAACGAATTCCTGCACATTCCCACCGCCAAGAAAGTGGCGACGGCGATTGCCGCCATCCTGGCCGATCACGCGTTGCGGGAATGATGAGCTTCCTGGACTCAGCCGACGACGATCCCAGGCGCGCCAAAAGGCGGCCGCTGCTGTTCTTCATCCTGGTCACGGTCGCGGTCGGCGCCTCGGCCAGCACCTTCACCGAGCCCAATATCGAAGGCTGGTATGCGGGCCTGTCCCATCCCTCCTTCGCGCCGCCCAATTGGGTGTTCGCGCCGGTCTGGACCGCGCTCTATGTGCTGATGGCGGTCGCCGCCTGGCGGACATGGCGTGTCGCCGGAACGAAGAGTCCCGAGATGCTTTCTTACGCCTTGCAACTCATTTTCAATTTCGCCTGGAGCGCGATCTTCTTCGCCGCCCATCGGATCGGGCTCGCTTTCATCGAGATCTGCGTCCTGGTCGCGCTGATCCTGGCGACCGCGATCCTGTTCTGGCGGCGCGACCGGCTTGCCGGTTTGCTTTTCCTGCCCTATCTGGCGTGGACGAGTTTCGCCGCCTTCCTGACCTACGCTTTCTGGACCCTTAACCCCTGAAAAACCGGCATCTGGCAAGTTGCCGCCTTGGCAACTTCGGGCTTGCTCCCTATATACCCCCTGAAGCCGGCATGGGAATGCCCATGGGCTTGTTTTTGTCAAAGATTTCAATGGGATGGACCGGAGGACGCCGTCAAGGGTCAGGACCCCATGCCCGTTCGAGAGGAATGAAGAATGGCTAAAGTAATCGGTATCGATCTGGGCACGACCAACTCCTGCGTCGCGGTGATGGAAGGCGCCGCCCCCAAGGTCATCGAAAATGCCGAGGG
>JAFKFF010000195.1 GCA_017307315.1 Alphaproteobacteria bacterium | reverse complement strand
GGGAAGCGTCATGCCGCAAAAACAAGGGTTTCGCGCATCGACGCCGGACGCATGGTTGATGGCGCGGGCGGCTCCATCTCATGCTGCACCGCAATCGACAGAGGCCTTATGGAGGCGGGGCGGCGAATTCCACGGGCGCAACGCAAAAGCCGCCGACTATGAAACGCGTGGCGGCAACATCCGCGCTGTCGCCTGCCGCGGCAGCAGGCCATGTTGAGGCGGCGCGATTTTCTTGCGCGCGCGGCCGCGACCGGCATCGCGGACGCAATATCGGGACCCGCGCGCGCCGCCGTGCGTGCGGGCATGGCGCGGACGGTTCTGGGACCGCTTCCGGCATCGAAACTGGGTTACACCCTGCCGCACGAGCATATCGCCGATGGACCTTATTTTCTGAACAAATGGCGCAAGGGCGGGCGGGCGGCATTCACCGCCGAGGCTGTCGAAAAGCTCAAACAGGTTCGCGCAGCCGGCATCGACACGATCGTGGACCTGACCACATACGATGTGGGGCGCGATATCCGGTTTCTGGAAGAGGTTTCGCGGAAATCCGGCCTGCATATGATCGCCGCCACGGGCCAGCGGTTTTTCCCGCCGCGATATCCCGACGTGACGATGCCGTCCCGCACGGTCGAAGGCCTTGCCGCATTCTTCGTCAAGGAAATCGAGCAGGGCATCGACGGCACCGGCGTCAAGGCGGGCGTGATCAAGATCGGCGTCGTCGCCGGCCGCCCCACCGGGCTTGAAGAGACGGGCCTGCGGGCGGCGGCTCGCGCCAGCAAGGCCACGGGCCTGCCGATACGCATTCACACCGATGCCGCCAGACGCGCCGGCGAGAGCGACGCCGTCATCCTGGAGGAGGAGGGTATGGACCCTTCGCGCGTGTCCTTCGATCACAGCGATGGCAATGGCGATATCGCTTATTTTCTCGGGCTGGCGCGGCGCGGCTATCGCCTGGGCATGGACCATGTCCATCGCGGCCTCGCCGCGAATGCCGAGCCGTCTTTCGAAAGACGCGCGCAAAATATCAAGCAGCTTGTCGATGCCGGCTTTGCCGGCAAGGTCTTTCTCTCGCAGGATGCGGAATTCGGCGGCTCGCTGCTCGCGGAGGAGGCGAAAGACTTCCGAAGCAAGCTCGATCCTCAAGAGGGGCTTCTGTTCACCGCGCGGACGCTGATTCCGCGTCTCAGGCAGATCGGCGTCCCGGACACCGAAATCCGGACCATGACGGTGGGAAATCCGCGAGCCTTTTTCGCCGTGTCCTAGCCCCGCCTATGCCTTGAACGTGCCGCGCATCGCTTCCACCACATAGCCGCCGACGCGGACATTGGTGGCCTTGCCGTCCATTATCCCGGCGCGGACATAGAGCGTGCTGGGCCTGCCCACGAAGCGGCCCTGATGCACCGCGACCTGTTCCTCGGGTTTGCGGATGCCGTTCTGCACCAGGAAAGCGGCGGCGCAGCCGACCGCGCTGCCGGTGGCGGGATCCTCGCTGGTCGCGCCCATCATGCGGCTTTCCACCTGCGCTTCGCCCGTCACGACATAATAGCCGCTGCCGCTGAAGGCGGTGCGGAACGCCTCCGGGAAGGTATGGCCCAGCTTGAGCCTGGCGAGGGTGGAGACGCTTTTCAGCGGCACGATCAGGAAATTGGAGCCGGTCGAAACCATCTGCGGGGCATAACGGTTGTCGATCTCGTCCACCGCAAAACCCATCACCTCGGCCAGAATTCTGGGATCGGCCTTGGCGCCGAACACCGGCTCCTTCTGCGTCATCTCCACGAACAAGCCGTCGGCGCGCTTGTCCAAGGCGACGGAGATCGGCCCGACTTTTTCCTCCAGCACCAGCCTGGTCTTGCCCGGCCGTGTCTGCGCCATGATGTAAGCGGTGCCCAAGGTCGGATGCCCCGCGAAGGGCAGTTCGGAATTCTGGCTGAAGATGCGCACCTTGGCGTCGCCGCCATTTTCGGCGCGCTGGATGAAGGTGGTCTCGGAATGATTGAGTTCGCGCGCGATGTTCTGCATCAGGGCGTCGCTCATGCCATCCGCGTCGGGGAAGACCGCCAGCGGATTTCCTTCCAGCGGCGTCTGGGTGAAGACATCGACCTGGATGAAGTCGTACCCTTTGCGGCTCTGGGCCTGGGCCGCGACCGGCAGGGCACCGGCCAGTGCCGCGCCGCCCATGCCGATCAATATGTCCCTGCGCTTCATGACAGGCCCCCCGGTTGCCGATGCGCGACTGTCGAGCCAATCGCGGGCTCGCGCAATGGCGATGTGCCGCTACGCAGTTGCAGCAAAACAGGCGCGCTGGTTGGGTCCCGAAGGTTCCATTATGGTTGCCCGTCGAGACTCGATCAGCTGGGAGCGCTTCATGGGTTTTCTGGGCAAGTTCAGTCCGCAATTGCTGGGCATCACGCGCATCGTCATCGGGCTTCTGTTTCTGGAGCACGGCACCGCCAAGGTGCTGAACTTCCCGCATGCCGCCGAGGCGCCGCCGCGGGTGTTCGACATCATGGCCTGGCCGGCGGGGCCGGCGGGCATCATCGAACTGGTGGCGGGCGCGATGATCGTGCTCGGCTTCTTCAGCCGCTGGGCCGCCTTCATCGCATCGGGCGAGATGGCTTTCGCCTATTTCATGGCGCATGCGGCCAGAAGCCCCTATCCGCTGCTCAATGGCGGGGGCGAGGCGATCTGCTTCTGCTTTATCTTCCTCTATCTGGCGGCGGCAGGCCCCGGTTCCTTCGCCATCAACCGGAAATAGGAAAAGGAGGTTCCTTGGGAGGATTTCAAGGCAGCCTTTTTTCCCGCCGCGGCTTTCTTGGTTCGTCGGTCGCACTGGGATCGCTTCTGGCGGCGATCCCGGACGCCTTCGCCGATGTCGTCGAAGACCTGGCGGCTCTGGGCGCCAAACTGAAGGGTGATATCATTTTGCCCGCGTCGCCGGATTATGAGGGGGCGCGGCGCACCTTCAGTTTCAATCCGCGAACCGGTTCCCATCCGCGCGCGATCATCCGTTGCAAGAGCGAGGATGATGTCATCCGCGCCTTGGATTATGCGCGAAAAGCCGGACTGGAGATCGCCATTCGCAGCGGCGGTCATGACGTGCTGGGCGCGTCCACGGTGGAAAACGGCATCATCATCGATCTTTCGGGGCTCGATGCGATAGTGGCGGACCCATCGAGCGGTCGGGTGGAGATAGGCGGCGGTGTGCGCGCGCGGCAATTGACCAACCGGCTTCAGGAGGTTGGCCAGGCCGTGGCGCTGGGCTGCAATCCCGCTGTGGGCGTGTCGGGTTTGACCCTGGGCGGTGGTATCGGCTGGCTGCTCGGGACATCGGGCGCGGCCTGCGACAATCTTTTGCGCGCGCGGGTGCTGACGGCGGATGGACGCTTCGTCGGCGCCAGCGCGGAGGAAGAGCCGGACCTGTTCTGGGCGCTGCGCGGCGGCGGTGGCAATTTCGGCATCGTCACCAGCCTGGCGTTCCGCACCCGGCCGCTCGCCAGCGTGATCGGCGGCCATCTCGCCTATTCCGGCGAGGATCTGCGGGGCTTTCTGGAATTCTACCGCGATCAGATGGAGCGGGCTCCGGCCGAATTGGTGGTGGAAGCCCTCATCATGGCGCCATCACAGCCGGTGATCTTCGCCATCGTCTGCTACACCGGGGACGCCGCCGGCGCCGATGCGGTATTGGCACCATGGCGCAAATTCCGGCCGTTGCTGGCGGACAGCGTCGGCATCAAGCCCCTCAGCAGCTTCAGCCAGCCGGCGCCGGAGGTGGCAAAGCTGTTTCAAGGGCCGCCGCCCGATCCGGCGTTCAAGGACAAGCGGCCCGACATCTATTGGATGGGAGGCAGTCTGGCCGCCCTCACCGATGGCGCTATCGACAGCCTGGTTTTTGCGGCCAAGGATGGTCCGCCAGGCTGGGACATCTCGC
>JAFKFF010000194.1 GCA_017307315.1 Alphaproteobacteria bacterium | reverse complement strand
GTGTTCGGCGCTCAGCCGGTAACCGGACGGCACACGGAAGGGGCCGTAACTGGCATAACCGGCAAGGCCCGAGGCGTCACGCGCCGCCAGCACGACATAGTCGCGCTTGCGCTGGGAAAACCAGGCAGCCATCTCCGCATCGGTCTTGGGGTATTCGTGCCAGGACGCAGTGCTGGTGGCGGCGGCATGATTGAGAATGGCGGTAATAGCGGGAAGGTCTCCCTCCCCCGCATCCTCGATCCGGAAATCCGCAGCCATGCTCGCTTATAGCAAAAAGGACAGCTCCCGCTGTCCTTTTTGCAACCAAGCACAAGCACCGGCTTTCTTCCCCGTGAGGCCGGCAAGCGAAAGCTCCAGTGGAGCTTTCGCCGGCCGAACGCCCGCGAAGCGGGCAGCAGGATTAGTTCGACTGCCGGCGCAGGAAGGCCGGAATCTCGAACTGCTCGTCGGTGCCGTGGTTGGGAAACAGGTCGTCGCCCGCCAGCGGAGGCGCCTGTTCCTGCACCACGGGGCGCTGCATCGGCGTGGCGGTGGCCCGGGGACGCTCGACCGTCACCTGGGGTTCGGCCCGCATGTCCGGAACCGCGGCCTTCTTGCGGCCGAACAGGCTCCAGCCCGCTTTCTTGGGCGTCGATTGCTGGCGCGGCGCCAAAGGCTGCTCTTCCATCGGGCGATAGTTTTCCGTAGCCGGATAGCGGACGGCCGCGGGAGCAGGCGCTTCCTCGACCGGCGGCATTTCCCGCACCATTGCCGGTGCGGCCATTTCCACCGGAGCCGCCGGCGGAGCGTTCAACTCGGCCGCCAGGCTTTCGACCTGGGCCTGGACCGGGTTGACTGCCGGCTTGACCGGCTCCAAGCGGAAGGCTTGGGACCGCGCGACTGTCTTCAGGACATGCACCTTCTCCGGCATCTTGACCTGCTCGGCATCGATGCCGGTGGCGACGACGGAAACCCGGATGCGGCCTTCCATCTCGTCCAGGATGGTGTTGCCGAAGATGATGTTGGCGTCGGGATCGACCTCGGCGCGGATGCGGTTGGCGGCCTGCTCGACCTCGAACAGCATCAGATCCGGTCCGCCGGTGATGTTGATGAGCACGCCCTTGGCGCCCTTCATGGTCACATCGTCCAGCAGGGGGTTGGAGATCGCCATGTCGGCGGCCCTGAGCGCCCGGTCCTCGCCTTCGGCTTCACCCGTGCCCATCATCGCCTTGCCCATCTCGGTGATCACCGACTTGATGTCGGCGAAGTCGAGATTGATCAGGCCGGGCATCACGATCAGGTCGGTGACGCCCCGCACGCCGGCATGCAGAACCTCGTCGGCCATGGCGAAGGCCTGGGACATGGTGGTGCGGTCGGAGGCGACGCGGAACAGATTCTGGTTGGGAATGACGATCAGGGTATGGACGAATTGCTGCAGCTCGGTGATGCCCTTTTCGGCGACCCGCATGCGGCGATCGCCTTCCAGCGCGAAGGGCTTGGTGACCACGCCGACCGTCAGGATGCCCGCTTCGCGCACTGCGCGCGCGATGACCGGGGCCGCGCCCGTGCCGGTGCCTCCGCCCATGCCGGCGGCGATGAACACCATATGCGCACCCGCGAGGTGCTCCATGATCTCGGGCAGCGACTCTTCGGCGCCCGCGCGACCCACTTCCGGCTGCGCGCCGGCGCCCAGGCCCTCGGTTGTGCCGACACCCAGCTGGATGCGGATCCCGGCCTTCGACTGCATCAGGGCCTGCGCGTCGGTGTTGGCCACCACGAAATCGACGCCATCGAGGCCCGCCTCGATCATGTTGTTGACGGCATTGCCGCCGGCCCCGCCCACGCCCAGGACAGTGATCCGGGGCCGCAATTCCTTCGTTTCAGGTAACTTCAGATTGATCGCCATCTAGGTTCTCCACAGTGACATCGCGAGGTCACCTTGCAAACGCCCGAATCGCCCAACCGATTCGCATTTATTATGTTGAATCATTCCAACCACCGGCCGGTCAACCGTCCCCACCAGCCTTTGCGTTCTTCGGTGGGATTGGTCATCGGAATATCGGGATTGATCATCTCGGGCGGCATGGTCGCGCCCGCCATGAGCAGTCCGATCGCGGTGGCGTAATCGGGCCCGGCATTGGCGGCCGCGAGCCCCGGAAAGCTCTGCGGCCGGCCGATGCGAACCTGCTTGTTGAGGATGCTGGCCGCCAGTTCGCGGGTCCCCGCCAGCTGGCAGGCGCCGCCGGTCAGCACGACGCGGCGGCCGGCGGCCAGGTCGAAGCCGGAAGCCTGGAGGCGCTTCTGCACCTCTTCGAAAATGGTCTGCAGGCGCGGCTGGATCACGCGCGCCAGCATCGAGCGGGGAACGCGCTGCACCGCTTCCTCGCCCTGTTCCCCGCTCTGGGGAATGGCGATCACGTCGCTGCCCGATTCCATGTCGCCCATCGCGGCGCCGTAAAGGGTCTTGACCCGCTCGGCGGCGGACAAGGGTGCGGTGAAAAGCTGGGCGATGTCGGTGGTGACGCTGAAGCCGCCCCTGGGCACCACATCGGCGTAGACCAGATGGCCTTCCAGGAAGACGGCGATGGAGGTGCAGCCGCCGCCCATGTCGATCACGGTGGCGCCGATCTGCTTTTCGTCCTCGCTGAGGGTGGCCAGGGCCGAGGCGTAAGCCGAAAACAGCGTGCCCACCACATTCAGGTGGCAGCGCTCCACCGCCAGCTTGAGGTTCTGCAACGGGCTGGGGCGGACCGCCACCGCATGCATGGCGACGCCGATGCGCTGGCAGAACATGCCCGAGGGATTGCGCACCCCGCGCGCCTCGTCCACCACATAGGCGGTGGGCGCGCTCTGGATGATCTCGTGCCCGTCCAGCTTGCAGCGGGCCCGGCCTTCGTTGAGCAGCTGACGCAGATGGCTATCTGAGACCAGGGCGCCGTCCAGCGCCATCACCGCCCGGCTGTTGACCGAGGCGGGCTGGCCGCAATTGACCGAGATCAGCACATTCTGGATGCGGGCGTCGGCATGGTTCTCCGCCGCGGCGACGCAGTCGCGGATGGATTCCTCGGCCAGTTCCAGGCTGGTGACGGTGCCCGAGCGCAGGCCCGCGCTTTCGCGCAGGGCGCTGCCCAGGATCTTCAGGCTGCCCTGCTCGGCCCGACCGATGACGCAGGCCACCTTGGAGGAGCCGATATCCAGCGCCGACACCAGGCCGGGGCGGTAGGCGGGGATTTCATTGTTGACGCGCAATCGGATCGCCTCGCCCATCCTCAGGTTTCTTTCCCGCGTTGAACATCCTTCTTCTCGCCACCGCGCAGGACGAAGAAATATTGCGTGGGCGAGCGCAGATCGATCTCGGTGACGTCGCGCTCCAGGATGCCCGCATCCACGATCAGATGGTCGAGCGCGCCCAGTTCCTTCTGCCAGCCCAGCTCCGGCAGCTTGACCACCACGCCGTCGTTCAGGATCAGGTTCCAGCGCCGCTTGGAGACATATTGATAGGCCGCGACGCGGGCGGCGATGGCGCGGTGCGCGGTCACCGCATCGATCAGGTCGGCGGCCGCTTCGGGCGCGCCGTCTCCCACCAGCTTGGGCAGGCGGGCGAATTTGTCGACATCCCGGGTGGTGATGATGCCGCCCGCCCGCTCCACCACAGCGATGCCCTGCGGCGATTGCCACAGCGCGAAGGGACGTTTCTCGACGATGGTGACGAAGATCGAGTCGGGATAGCGGCGCACCACATCGACGGAAGCCACCCAATCCAGGGCCAGGATGCGGGTCCGGGCGTCGCGCAATTTGGCGCCGAAAATGGATTCCCCCGGCCGCATGCCCAGGGCCGCCAGAATGCTTTCCGGCGGCACCCGGCTGTTGCCGGCAAGGTGGATTTCCGAAATGCCGAAACCGGCATCGGCGGCAACGGCATCGGCGGCATCGCCGACGCCGTGAACGGCGCGCCCGACCGCGCCGCTGATGAA
>JAFKFF010000193.1 GCA_017307315.1 Alphaproteobacteria bacterium | reverse complement strand
CAGTTCGCGGCCTTTGCCGCCACCGGGCTGAAACTCGATCACGTCAATGCGCACAAGCATTTCCACCTTCATCCCACCATCGCCGGCCTGATGGTGACGCTGGCGAAGGCGCATGGGGTGAGGGGCGCGCGGGTGCCCCTGGAGCCCCAGCCGGTTCTGCGCCGGATCGAATCGCATCCCGCCAATGCGACCGTGGCATTGACCGCGCCCTTCGCGCGGGCGCTGCGTGCCCGCTTTCGCCGCGCCGGCATCGCCGCGCCGGACCAGGTGTTCGGCCTGGCCTGGTCGGGCGCCATGACCGGGCCTCGGCTACGGGGGCTTCTGGAGCATTTGCCGGAGGGATTGTCGGAGATCTACATGCATCCGGCGACGGGCCCTTATGCGGGTTCGGCTCCCGGCTATGCTTACGCCGAGGAATTGCGGGCCCTCACCGATCCCCGCATGCCGGGCCTGATTGCTGCGGCGGATATTCGCCTTGGCGGCTTTTGCGACTTTCCGGTACACTAGGCCGGTTTGGTGGCCAGGCCGGCCGCAAGGAAATTCAAGCACTTAAGAGATTTCGGATGAGCAGCCCGGCTTTCGCCATCCCCCCCGATCTGTCCCGTGACACCGGCATCTGGCCGGGCGATGGCCCGATCCGGCTCGGCAGCGACGAGCACAAGCGGCTCTTCTGCAAGACCCTTCTGGATACTTTCGACCCCTACCGGCCGGCGGTGCTGGATTGGCCCCGGCTGGGCGAGGAAGCGGAAAAGCGCATCACGTCGTTGCCGATCTGGGATATCGCGGTGCAGACCGAAAACCGCGCCGGGCTGAATGTCTGCACCTATGCCGAAGGCATCGCCGATCCCTTGCTGCGCAAGGCCGTGGAATTGAACGGATTCGAAGAGCGCCGCCATCGCCATGTCTTGTCCAATCTGGTCGAGGCCTATGGCATCAAGCTGGCACCCGAGCCGGTCTATCAGCGGCCCAAGGATCCGGAATGGTCCTTCATGGTCACCGGCTATAGCGAGTGCATCGATTCCTTCTTTGCCTTCGGCCTGTTCAAGGCGGCGAAGGATACCGGTTATTTCCCGCCGGAACTGGTCGAGACGTTCGATCCCGTGGTGAATGAAGAAGCGCGACACATCCTGTTCTTCGTCAACTGGATCGCCTGGCACCGCCGCAACATGCCCTGGTGGCGCCGGCCCTATTTCGAATTGAAAGTGCAGGCGGTCTGGGCGTTCCTGATCTGGGAGCGTATCGGCATGGCCTCGAATGTCGGCAACGGCGAGCAGGATTGGAATTTCACCGTCAATGGCGCGAACCAGCTGGGTGCCGATATCGATATCGGCGAATTGCTGGCGATCTGCGTGTCGGAAAATGACCGGCGGCTTGCGCCTTTTGACGGGCGCCTGAAACGCCCGCGTTTCGTGCCTTTCATGGCGCGGCTGGCGCTGAAATTCATCGGACCGGGGAAAAAGAAGGCTGGCGCATGAAAATCGGATCTGAGGACCATCGCGACACTTTCTGCCGCCATTTCATGCAGACCTATACGGAATACGATCCGGACACGCTGCCCTGGCCGGATTTGGACGAGGCGGCGCTGCAGCGCTTGAAATCGGTGCCGTTCTGGGAGGAGGTTTTCTACACCGAGCGCCGGGCCGGCGCGATCGTGGCGGCCTTCACCGAAACCGTCACCGATCCGGTTTTGAAGGAAGCCATCGCGCTGCAGGGCTTCGAGGAGGCCCGCCACGCCAAGCTGATAAGGGTGATGATCGAGAAATACGGCATCGACGCCGCCGAGCGGCCGCTGGAGGATGTCAGCGACAATGTCGAGACCCGCTTCAAGGATTTCGGTTTCGGCGAATGCATGGATTCCTTCCTGGGCTTCGGCGTCTTCAAGATCGCCATGCAGTCCGAATTCCTGCCCAAGGAGATGTTCCAGATCTTCGAAACCCTGATGTACGAAGAGACGCGGCACATCGTCTTCTTCGTCAACTGGATGGCCTATGCTCAGGCGCAGAAGGGTCCGCTGGCCAAGGCGCTGCTGCCGCTCACCTCCTTCCGCTATTACATGCGCGCCGTAGGCCGCATGATCGGCACCGCCCGCCGCGGCAAGGAACTGAATGACGGCAAGGATTTCACCGCCACCCAGGCCTCGGTGTTTCTGGACGGCTTCACCTTCCGCCGTTTTCTGGAGGACTGCTATTCGGAGAACCGCCGCCGCATGGGCGCCTTCGACGCGGAATTGCTGCGCCCCAGCTTCCTGCCGCAGCTGACGGAGGCGGCGCTGGGCGCCTTGCGCCTCTGGAGTTTCCGCGCCAAGCCGCTGCCGGCCTGACCTTGTCGGGAAGACGGCCATGAAGTGGGGCGTCGTCATCGCGCTCGTCGCCGGGCTGGTTGCCGCGGTCTGGCTGGTCTGGGCGATCGGCTTCGCCGCCGTCCTCGACGCCGTCGCGCGCGCGGGCATCGGCGGATTGGCCTTGCTATGCCTGTATGCGCTTGCGGTCTTCGTGATCCTGACCGCGGCGTGGATTTTCTTGCTGCCTCCCGCCGAACGCCATGACGTGCGCGATTTCTACCTGGCCCGGCTGGTGCGCGATTCCATCGCCGAAATCTCGCCCTTCTCTCCCGTCGGCGGCATGGTCGCGGCGGCGCGGCTGATGATCCTGCGCGGCATGAATACGGGCTATGCCGCGGCTTCGGTCGCCGCCGACGCCACCACCGAAGCGATGGCGCAGGTGGCGTTCCTGGCTTTCGGCATCGCGCTGGGCGTGGCGCATTTCCGCGACCTGGACAGCGCCGGTCCCTTGACCGAAGCGATGGTGGCGACCCTGCTGCTCGCCATCCCCGGCATTGCCGCCCTGATCCTGCTGCAGAAGAAGGGCGCCGATCTGGCGGAACGGATCGCGCTCAAGTTTTTCCCGCAGATGAAAAGCGGAACCTCGTTCCGCGACGCGATCCACGATCTCTATGACGCGCCGTCCCGGCTGGCTTCGTCGGCCGCGTTGCATCTTCTGGCCTGGATCGGCGCGGGCGGCGGCACGTTCATCGCATTTCGTCTGGTGGGCGCCGACATCAGCCTTGCGGACGCGCTGGCGCTGGAAGCATTGCTTTGCACCCTGCGCTCCATCGCCGCCTTCGTGCCCGCAGCGCTGGGCGTTCAGGAGGCGGGCTACGCCATGCTGGCGCCTTTGTTCGGGCTGCCGGCCGAGATGGGCCTTGCCGTGTCCTTGCTCAAGCGGGCGCGCGAGATCGTGGTCGGCATTCCGGCGCTGCTTTACTGGCAGAGCGTGGAAGGACGGGCCGCGTTGCGCGTGGCGGAGCGCTCGCATGACTGACACGGTTCTGGTGACCGGCGCTTCAGGCTTTGTCGGCGCGGCGGTGGTCCGCAAGGCGCTGGCGCGCGGATTCCGCGTCAAGGTGCTGATGCGTCCGACCGCCAGCCGCGCCAATGTCGAGGGGCTGGACCTCGAAATCGTGCCGGGCGACATGCGCGATGCCGCTTCGATGGCGGCGGCTGCGCAAGGCGCGCGCTACCTTTTTCATGTCGCCGCCGACTACCGGCTCTGGGCGCGCGATCCATCCGAGATTGCCCGCAACAACCTAAAAGGCGCGAAGGCGACCATGGCGGGCGCGCTCGAGGCAGGCGTGGAAAAGGTGGTCTATACGTCCTCGGTCGCGGCGCTGAAGCCGGGAGACGGCGAGGCGGTGGACGAGACTTCGCGCCATACGCCCGAAAGTGTCATCGGCGCCTACAAGCTCAGCAAGCTTCTGGCCGAACGCGAAGTGGAGCGCATGATCGCCGAGGAGGGGTTGCCCGCCGTGATCGTGGCGCCTTCGACGCCGATCGGGCCGCGCGACATCAAGCCCACGCCCACGGGGCGCATCATCGTGGAAGCCGCCAGCGGGCGCATGCCGGCCTTTGTCGATACCGGCCTCAATCTGGTGCATGTCGCTGACGTGGCCGAGGGT
>JAFKFF010000192.1 GCA_017307315.1 Alphaproteobacteria bacterium | reverse complement strand
GCCGCCTTACGACCCTTGGGACCGTCTTTCTTGCCGATATAAGTCTCATCGGCTTCGACCACGAACCCGTCACCGCCCAGGGGAGGCTCGGACTTGGGATCGACGGCCATCGCCTCGCGGATGCGATGGGCCATGAACCAGGCGGTTTTGTAGGTCACGCCCAGCATGCGGGCCAGTTGGTGGCTGGAAATGCCTTTTTTGCTGCTGCAAAGTAGGTGATTGGCATAAAGCCATGTGTGCAGCGGGATTTTGGAGCGCTCAAAGACTGTCCCAACGGTCACGGAATACTGCTTACGGCAGGCATTGCAGAACAGCAGGCCGGGGCGACCGCCAGCGATACGGCTGGAACGCTCCAAGACACCGCAATGGGGGCAAACCGGGCCATCGGGCCACTGGAGAGCCTCCAAATGCTTGCGGGCGGCTTCTTCGTTGGTGAAGCGGGCGGGCTGTTTGGCGGGCATGGCCGAAAACTCCTTATGGAGCTTATCTAATCAGGCCCATTGCATTTGTCAAGTATACAATCGCCTAATTATTTTACATAATATTACTTATACGATAAACCGAGGCCTGCGCCGAGATGCGACTTGCGGCCCGGCGCCCGGCCCCGTCCAATCCGGTCATGCCGAATCCCAGCCGCGACATCGCCGACCTGCTCCAGATCATGCGCACCTTGCGCGGCCCCGATGGCTGTCCCTGGGATCGCGCCCAGAGCTTCGAGACCATCGCGCCATACACGGTCGAGGAAGCCTACGAGGTCGCCGCCAGCATCGAGGACCGCGACTACAAGGCGCTGCCCGACGAACTGGGCGATCTCCTTTTCCAGGTGGTTTTTCACGCCCGGATGGCCGAGGAAGCCGGTTTGTTCGATGTCGGCGATGTCATCGCCGCCATCACCGACAAGATGCGGCGCCGCCACCCCCATGTCTTTGGCGACGCCGAAGCCCGGCCCGACACCCAGAGCCAAAAGCTCGCCTGGGAAGAACTCAAGGCCCGGGAGCGCCAGGCCAAGGCCCAGACCGGCGTGCTGGACGATGTTCCGATGGCCCTGCCCGCCTTGCTGCGCGCGGAAAAACTTCAACGCCGCGCCGCAAGCGTCGGATTTGACTGGGATAATGCCGCCAAGGTGATCGACAAAATCGCCGAGGAAGCCCGTGAAGTCGTGGACGCGGGCACCGACCCGGTCAAGCGGCAGGAAGAGATCGGCGACCTGCTCTTTGCCGTGGCCAATCTGGCTCGGCATCTCAACGTCGATCCCGAAGCCGCCTTGCGCGCCACCAACGCCAAATTCACCCGGCGTTTCCGCCATATCGAGGGCGCGCTGGCCGCCAAAGGCCGTACTCCCGAAAGCGCCAGCCTCGCGGAAATGGAAGCCTTGTGGCAGGCCGCCAAGCAGAACGAACCGCGCTGATCCACCGGATTACCCACCTGACAATTCACAGGAGGATTGTCAGGCAGAATTTTGTTTTTGCTTTATTTTCCCTTCAAACCGATTCTGGAAACGGGCCAGATTCTGTGGAGACGTGCGCAGCGACAGGGCGATACGCCCGGCGCGCTCCCGCCGGGCCAGGACTTCTGCATGCCGATAGGCCCAGGCCAACCCGGCGCCATCGCTGGCATCCAGGCTGAGATCGAGGTCGATATTGCCACGGGAAACTTCGGCCTCGAACCGGGCCAGCAACGTCTCCAGACCCTTGCCCGTCAACGCGGAAACCGCCACCGCGCGCTTGCCCTGAACATTGCCCGCCAGAAGGCCGGCGCGAACCTCGGCCGGCAGCAGGTCGATCTTGTTGAGGACTTCGATCATGGTGCGGTCTTCCGGCACCCCCAGGGCGGACAGGACCTTCAGCACATCGGCCTTCTGGGCTTCGCTTTCGCCATGGGCGGCATCGCGGACATGGACGATCACATCCGCCGCCAGAACCTCTTCCAGAGTGGCGCGGAAGGCGGCCACCAGTTCGGTGGGAAGGTCGGCGATGAAGCCCACGGTATCGGAAAGGATCACCTTCGCCCCGCCGGGAAGGCGCACGCCCCGCATGGTGGGATCGAGGGTGGCGAACAGAAGATCCTTGGCCAGGACTTCGGCCTTGGTGAGACGATTGAACAGCGTGGATTTGCCGGCATTGGTGTAACCCACCAGCGCCACCACCGGGAACGGCACACGCTGGCGTGCCTGGCGCCCCAATGCGCGGGTGCGCTTGACCCCTTCCAGCTCGCGCTTGATCTTGACGATGCGCTCTCCGATCAGGCGGCGGTCGGCTTCGATCTGGGTTTCGCCGGGACCGCCGAGAAAGCCGAAGCCGCCCCGCTGGCGCTCCAGATGGGTCCAGCTTCGGACCAGGCGCGAGCGCTGATACGTCAGATGCGCCAGTTCGACCTGCAGCCGGCCTTCGCGCGTCGCCGCCCGCGCCCCGAAAATCTCCAGGATCAGCGCGGTGCGGTCGAGCACCTTGGTGCCCCACGCCTTTTCCAGATTGCGCTGCTGGACCGGGGAAAGCTGGGCATTGACGATGACGAGTTCGGGCTTGAGGCGCGCCGCCTCCTCCGCGATCTCCCCCACTTTGCCCGATCCGATCAGGGTTGCCGGCGTCGGCCGGCCGAGCGGCGCGATGCGTGCCGCGATAACCTCCAGGCCAATGGCGGCCGTCAACCCGACGGCCTCGGCCAGGCGTTCTTGCGCGTCGCGCGGACTGCGCTCGCTGCGCGCCTTGGGTTCGACATGGACGACGAAAGCGGTCGCGCCGCCGCTTTCCTTCTCAGGCCCGGGCAATGTCAGGCGGACTCGTGCGCCGCTTCATCCTGAAGCTGGATCGGCCCCATCGGCATGACGGTCGAAATGGCGTGCTTGTAGACCAGCTGCGCCTGGCCGTCGCGGCGCAGGAGCACGCAGAAATTGTCGAACCAGGTGATGTTGCCTTGAAGCTTGACGCCATTGACCAGGAAGATGGTGACCGAGGATTTGCTCTTGCGGACCGCGTTGAGGAACGTGTCCTGCAAATTTTGTTGTTTTTCGCTCATGGGTTTTCCCATTTATGTGTGTGCCTGCCGAGCGGGCACTGTGGACAGCATAATCTATTGCTGCATTTGCGAAAGCGAAAAAACCGTAACGCGCTCAGCTTTCTATCCCGGCCCGGTGCGCATAAAGCGCGTAAATCCGCCGGGTGAGCGGCCCCGGGGCGCCGCCGCCGATCACGGTTTCGTCGATCTTTATCACCGGAACGGCCGCGCCCGAGGCGGATGACAGAAACGCCTCCTTGGCCTTCAACGCCTCGGCGACTGTAAATTTGCGCTCCATGACGGGCATGCCCTCTGCCGCCGCGGCTTCGAGAATCACCCGGCGGGTCACGCCCGGCAGGATGTCATTGGATAGCTGACGCGTGACAACATTATTGTCCGCATCCACGATCCAGGCATTGGTGGAAGCACCTTCGGTGACATAGCCCTCCGTGTCGACGAACCAGGCCTCATAGGCCCCTGCCCGGCGCGCCTCGGTTTTCGCCAGAAGATTGGGAAGAAGCTGCACGGTCTTGATATCCCGCCGTGCCCAGCGTTGTTCCGGCCGCGTGATGACGGCGATGCCGTCCTTTCGCTTCTTCTCGCCCGCGGCCGGATCCTGCGATCGCGCCGTCATGATCAGGGTGGGTCGTGGGACGGTGTCGGGAATGGGATGGTCGCGCCGCACCGCGCCTCGCGACACTTGCATGTAGAGCAATCCATCGCGCACGCGGTTGCGTGCCGCCATCTCGCGCATCACCAGCTTCAGCGCCGCCCGCGTCATCGGCATCGCCATGCCGATTTCCCGCAAGGACCGCTCCAACCGGTCGAGATGCTCCTCTTCGTCGATCAGTTTTCCCGCACTGATCGCGGCGACCTCATAGATGCCATCGCCCAGTTGCAAGGATCGGTCCTCGATATGCACCGAGGCATGGCCGTTCGGCAGATAACGTCCATTGACATAGGCGATGCGTCCGGCGGGCGCCCGCGAT
>JAFKFF010000191.1 GCA_017307315.1 Alphaproteobacteria bacterium | reverse complement strand
ATGTCGTGATCGAAGTGGCGGGATAAGCCATGCCGCGGAAAGACCTCATCCTGCTCGACATCACGAACCCGCAAGATCCGCGCCTTCCGGAATTCTACGAATTGTACGGCAAGGTCTTCACTCTGCCGGAAGAGCGCGAACCCATCGAAGGCTTCCGCACCGTGCTCGGCCTCACCGCCGACCCGGCAGTCGCGCGCGATTTCGGGCCGATCAGCGAGCGCATCACCCTGGCCGTCGATCCCGCCACCGGCAAGGTGATCGGCGCCACCAACTATATTTATTACGGCTATGGAGAAGCCTGGGCTGAGTACGGCGCCGCCGCCTCCTGCCAGCTCAACTTCATCTGCGTCGATCCAAATCATCGCGGCCGGGGTGTCGCGCCGCGCCTTCTGCGCGATATGGAAGAAAAGCTTGCCATCTTCGCGGAAGAGACCGTGCCCGCCACGCGCGGCTTTCTCTTCGTGACGTGCGAGCAGAACAATCCCGCCCGCATGACGCAGGACCAGCTTGCCGCCGACATCCGCGACAGCGGCATGGACCCCAACGCCCGCCTCGCCTGGTGGGTCCGCCAGGGTTATCGCCGCCTCGATTTCGCCTATCGCCAGCCGCCGCTCAATCCCGGCCAGGAAGCCTGCACCTACTTGGATTATTATGTCCGCTTTCTCGATGGCGAGCCCCGCCCCACCCTGCCCGCCGCGCTGCTTGCCGAACATCTGCGCCGCTTCTTCTTCGTCAGCGTCGGCAAGCTCCAGGTCGACATGCAGGCCAATCCCGAATGGCGGCTTCAACGCCGCGACCTCGCCGCGCGCGACACCGTCGCGGTCATACCGTCCCGTTAACCGCTCCAGCAAAAAGCAGCGCAGGCGCGCCGGTTCCTTCTTGCCAACACGGCCCCCGCCCCCTACTTTGCGGTACAAAGTTCTCGGGACTTGCGTGATGCGGGATATTAACAAGGCCCTTTCCGACATCGGGGAGATCCGCACCCAGATCGCGGCGGGCACGGCCTTCCGTGGCTACGGTCCGCTCGCCATCGCGCTGACCGGCGCCATCGGCCTTCTCACCGCCGCGGGCCAAAGCATTCTCGGCATCCGTCCCGCCACCCAGCCCATTCTGTTCGTCTGGAGCTGGATCGGGGCCGGCACCCTTTCCGCCATCGCGGTGCGCATCGAAATGCAGGGACGCTCCCGCCGGCTTCATTCGGGGCTTGCCGACACCATGATCGCCCAGGCGGTCGAGCAATTCCTTCCCGCCGCCGCCGCTTGCTTCTTCATTCCGATCTTCCTTCTGCGCTTCGAACCCCAGGCGCTGTGGATGATGCCGGGCCTGTGGCAACTGTTCGTCAGCCTCGGCCTCTTCGCGTCGGTGCGCACCCTTCCGCGCAACATGATCCTGGTGGCGGGCTTCTACTTCGTCGCCGCCTTCGCCAACCTGATGCTAGCCGAAAGTCATCATGCCTTGTCCGCCTGGCTGATGGGCGTGCCCTTCTTCGTGGGCCAGATGCTGATGGCCGCCATTCTCTATTTCTCCACCGGAGACACCGATGACGAAGCCTGAAGCCGGCGCCCCTTTCGCGTTCGAAGGGCTCGACCGCGTGATGCATGAAAAAGCGCGCCTGGGCCTGCTCTCCTCGCTCGTCGCCCATCCCAAGGGCCTTGCCTTCTCCGACCTGAAGCAACTCTGCGGCCTGACCGACGGCAATCTCAACCGTCATCTCCAGGTGCTGCAGGAAGCCGGGCTGGTCGAGATCAGCAAAGGCTTCGAAGGCAACCGGCCCCAGACCCTCTGCGTCCTCACCCGCTCGGGCCGGCGCCGCTTCCTCGATTATCTCGCGCTGCTCGAACAGCTGGTGCGCGATGCCGCGAAAACCGCGGGCGAGGATTTCTCCAGCGCGCGCCTGCGCATTCTTCCCGGCTGACTTTTTTTGACAGGAGACTCTGCAATGCAAAGTACTTGTGACAGCAAACAGAATGCCGATCATGTCGCCATCATCATGGACGGCAACGGCCGCTGGGCCCGGGCGCAGAACCTGCCGCGCTCCGCCGGTCACCGCGCCGGCATCGACGCCTTGCGCCGCATCGTGCGCGCCGCGCCCGGCCACGGCATCCGCACTCTCACCGTCTTTGCCTTCTCCGCCGACAATTGGCGGCGCCCGGCGAACGAGGTCGCCATCCTGATGCAGCTCTTCGGCGAATTCCTGGATGCGGAGACCGAAGATCTGGTGCGCGACGGCGTGCGCCTTTCCATCATCGGCCGCCGCGACCGCCTCAGTCCCGCCCTGGTCGCCGAGATCGAGCGCAGCGAACAGGCTACCCAGTTCGGCGATGCGCTGCATCTGCGCGTGGCGGTGGATTATTCCGCCCGCGCCGCCATCGCCGATGCCGCCCGCGCACTCGGCCCGAATGTCTCGGAGGAAAATCTGACCGCGACCTTGACGGGCGAGGACGGCGATGTCGATCTTCTCATCCGCACCGCGGGCGAACGGCGCCTGTCCGACTTCCTGCTCTGGGAATGCGCCTATGCCGAATTCGTCTTCACGCCCCGGCTGTGGCCCGACTTCACCGAAGCCGATCTCGCCGGCGCGCTGGCGGATTTCGGCGCCCGCAACCGCACCTTCGGCGCCATCCCCGCCGAAGCGGCATGACGCGCCCCAGGCCCGTTCGGGCCGGCGGGAAAGCAATTTCAAGCCTTTGTTAGGCGTTCATGGTAGCATGCGCCATGCGCCAGTCCTTCCCCCTTTTCGCCCTGCTTTTGCTCGTCTCCGCCTGTACCACCATGCCGGCGAACGACGAGTGCGCCGCCAATGCCTTCTGCTCGGCGCGCCGGGCCGAACCCCGTGCCCTGGCCGACGCCCGCGGCCTTGCCGAGCGGAAGGGGGATGTCCTGACCATCCATCCCACCGCGACACCGGCCTTCCGCTTCACCGATCACACCGCGGCCTGCGAGGCCCATGACGTCAAGGCCTGCGACAGCTACGCATTGATGGCCTCCAATTCGGCCGCCCATGCGCTGGTGGTGCAGCAGTTTCTTTATGAAGGCAGCGCTTTCTTCCTGATCGACACGGTTACCGGCCGCCAGACCCAGCTCTTCGGCATGCCCGCCTTCTCGCCGGACGGCCGCAAATTCCTGGTGGCGCCCTTCGATCTGGAGCACGACACCGGACCCAATCATCTGGAGATCTGGCGCCGCGATGGCGACGGCGCGGTGCTGGAATGGGCGCACACGTTCCAGCAGGCGCATGACGAAGATCCGGACCTGCCGGAGGCTTACCAGACCCAACTCATCAGCTGGCAGGGCCGCCGCCTCAGGCTGCAATTCTCCACCATCGACGGCCGCAAATGGCGCGGCACGCTCACCGACACGCCCGCCGGCTGGCAGCTCGAGGCCAAGTCGCCGCCCGGACTTTTCGCGCAGCGCTGATCCTAACTCAGGGAATCGCCGACCGTGCGTCTTCCTGCCCCTGCATGACGCTGGGGGCGAAGGAAAAGCCATCTTCCAGCTTGCAGACTTCCGTGCCCAGAAACGATTTTTCGGTCGTGAATGTCACCGTGCCTGTCGGTGCAGCAATGCTGACCGGCGCTGTTATTCTGGGATAGCCATGCAACACTTGCCCGGCTTGCGTCGGCAGCGATGTCATGTCCATGGGCCGACGTGACCGCACGCTCCCTGCCGCAACCAGCGCGATCTTGTCCGGCTCAAAATGAAAGACCGCTGCGCCCCGCGAGAAGCAATTGACGTTGGCGTCGGTGAAGTTGCCGTAATTGACAAGATCGATCCGGCCAATCAGTGCGTAATCCCCCGCCGGCACGGCGCGCCCGCCAAACCGTGTAAGGGTCGTCAATCCTTCCGGTTTAGCGAATTCGTCCCCGCCCAGCGCCATGCCGTCGAAAAGGACCGTAAAACCGTCGCCCTGTGGTTCGACCTGCTTGACGTCGATGCGCCGGAACAGAAAGGAATAGCCTCCGCTCGACATCCCGTCCGCCGCCAGCAGCACAAACGCCTCGCCGTCCTTGT
>JAFKFF010000190.1 GCA_017307315.1 Alphaproteobacteria bacterium | reverse complement strand
CGCGGCGATGCCGAATTCCGCGTGCCCCATATCGACTGGACGCGTACTTCGGCGCGGGTGCTGACCAGCGAATGGATCGACGGGGTTCCCATCCGCGATCCGGCCCTGCTTAAGGCCGCCGGCTACGATCCCGCCAAAGTCGCGCTGACCCTGGTGCGCAGTTTTCTCACCCAGGCGCTGCGCGACGGTTTTTTCCATGCCGACATGCATCCGGGAAACCTGTTTCTTGACAGTGCGGGACGGCTGGCGGCGGTCGATTTCGGCATCATGGGCCGGCTGGATATCGGCATGCGCCGCTTCATGGCCGGTACCTTGGCGGGTTTCCTGGCGCGCGATTACAGGCGCGTGGCGCAATTGCATTACGACTATGCCTTCGTGCCGCCGCAGCATCCGGTCGAGACGTTCGCGCAGGCTCTGCGCGCCATCGGCGAACCGATCTTCGGCAAGAGCGCCCGCGAGGTTTCGATCGCCCGGCTGTTGGCGCAGCTGTTCGAAACCACGCGCCGCTTCGACATGCAGGCCCAGCCGCAGCTGGTGTTGCTGCAAAAGACCATGGTGGTGGTGGAAGGCGTGGCCCGCAATCTCGACCCGGATTTCGACATCTGGGAAGCGGCCCGGCCGGTGGCGGAGCGCTGGGTCTCCGACAATCTGGGCCCCGAGGCGCGTCTTCAGCGCGCGGCCGAAGGTGTGAGCGCGCTGGGCAAGCTGGCCGAAGACCTGCCGCAACTGGTGCGCAATGCCGAACAGCTCTCCCAGATGGTGGCCGAGGGCGGGGTGCGGCTTCATCCCGACAGCGCGCGGGCGATCGCCCGCGAGCAGGACCGCAAAAGCCGGCCCCTGCGCGTTGCCCTGGTGGCAATCCTGGGCGTCATCGCGGTGGTGCTGTTATGGCGCTGGCACGGGATGTTTTGACAGGATCGCGAAACGGGCGGTGAGAAGGACCGCGGCGACAAGAAGCCCGAATGCCAGGCCCAGCCAGATGCCGAGCCCTTTCATGCCGAGCCCGAAGCCCAGCAGCGCGCACATCGGCGCGCCCGCCAGCCAATAGGACGCGCCTGCCACCCACATCGGCCCGCGCGCATCCTTCAATCCCCTCAGGCTCATCGAGGCGGTGACTTGCAGGCCGTCCATCAACTGGAACGCGGCCGCCACATGCAGGAAGAGGACAGCCAGCGCCAGCACGTCGCGATTGTCGGCGCTGTCCGGCAACCACAATTGCGCGATGCTGTGCGGGAACAAGAGTAGCACCAGCGCGGCGCACGCCATGAAGATGCCGCCCAGAGCCATCGCGGTGAAGCCGGCGCGCCGCGCGCCATACATGTCGCCGGCGCCCGCCGCCAGGCCGACCCGCACCGTGCCGGCAAGCCCGATGCCCAGCGGTATCATGAAGGTGAGCGAAGGAATGGTGATGGCGATCTGATGCGCCGCCAAGGCCGCGATGCCGAAAGTCCCCATCGCCAGGGTGGCGGCGTTGAACAGGGCGACTTCGAACAACATGGTCACGCCGATCGGCAGGCCCAGATGGAACAGCTCGACCAGCGAACGCCAATGCAGCCGCAAGAATCGATGCAGCACATGATAGACCTTGAGTTCGCGCATGCGCAGCACGATGAACGCCATCGCCACAAGGGTGAAGAGATTGGACGAGGCGCTCGCCAGGCCCGCCCCCACCAAGCCAAGCCGTGGCAATCCCAGATGTCCGAAGATCAGGCAATAGTCTCCGAGCGCGTTGAACAGGATGGCGAGCCCCATCACCACCATGGGCGGCACCGGCCGGCTGAGCGAGGTGGAAAAATTCCGCAGAACCTGGAAAGCGAGCGAACAGGGCAGGCCGAACGCCAGCGCTGCGGTATAGATGCCTGCATCGGCGGCCAGTTTCGGTTCCTGTTGCAGGACCAGCAGGATTTCGCGCGTGAAAAACAGAACGATCAGAAGCGGCGGCGTCATCAACCCAACCGACCAGAGGCCCATCCGCACCACCAGCCGCACTTCCCGGCGGTCTCGCGCCTTTCCGGAGGCCGCATGACGGCCCACCACATGGGCGATCATGGGCGAGACCGCCGACACCGGTCCGGTACCCAGAAGCCAGATGAAAAAGAATACCGTGTTGCCGATGGCGCCCGCCGCCAGCGCTTCCTTGCTGAAATGACCCAGCATGACCGTATCGGTCGCCAGGATGATCATCTGCGCCAACTGGGTCGCCGCCATCGGGACGGCCAGGCGCATGAGCTCGCGCGCTTCCGCCATCCAGGCGGAAAGGCTGTGCCCGGTGATGCGCGGCCCGGGATCGGAAACTTCGACACTGGCGTCCATTGGGGTCTTTTAGCGGATTCCGATGACAAAGGGACGCAGGACCGCCATGCGCGCTTCCAGATCCCGTCCGCGGACATTCGCAGGCAAGCGCTATAAGGTTTCCGCAGGACGGGCAGGAACGGCATGACCTGGAACATCGCGCACAGGGGCGGGGCGGGCCTTCGGCCTGAGAACACGCTGAAAGCGTTTGCCCATGCCATCGCGCTGGGCTGCGATGGGGCGGAGCTGGATGTGCAGCTATCCGCCGACGGCGTGGTGGTGGTGCATCACGACTTTCGCCTCAACCCGGCTTATGCCCGCAAGAATGGTGCCTGGCTCGCAGGCGAACCCGCACGGATCAAGGACCTCGGCTTTGCTGCGCTGAAGGCTTTCGACCTGGGACGCCCCGAGCCGGGGAGCGACTATGCCCGGCAGCATCCGGATCTGGTGCCGGTGGAGGGGGCACGAATTCCCTCCTTGGCGGATGTGGCGGCGTTGCCGTCCCCTCGGCCGTTCCGCCTGCTGGTGGAGCTGAAATCGTCCGGCGACCCCGCCTCCGCCGATCCCGTGGCTTTGGCCGATGCGGCGTTCGAAGTGATGAAAAATCATCTCGAACGCACCCTGTTCGTGGGCTTTGATTGGCGTGGGCTGGCCCAAATCAAGAAACGGGCGCCGGATGCCTGCTGCTGGTTCACTACGGACAAGCTGGCTGGCGATGTCGTGCCGGTGCTGGACTTCATCAAGGCGGCAGGCGCAGACGGTTGGTTCCCACAGCATCGCGACGTGACCCAAGCAACGATCGCGGCGGCACGGTCGCGCAGCCTTCAAGTGGGCGCCTGGACGGTGAACCAGGTGCCGGAAATGGCCCGGCTGATCGCATTGAAGCTCGATGCGATCTGCACCGACCGCCCCGATCTTCTAAAGACCTTCGAACAGCGCGGTTGAGAGATAGCGTTCCGCGAAAGAGGGGATCACCGCGACGATGGTCTTGCCTTCGTTGCCGGGGCGCGCGCCCACTTCCAACGCAGCCGCGATAGCGGCGCCTGAAGAAATGCCGACCGGAATGCCTTCCAGCTTGGCGGTTTGCCGGGCGGTTTCCAGCGCGGTCTCGTTGGAGATGGTGATGATCTCGTCGATCACCTTCTGGTCCAGGATGGCCGGCACGAAGCCCGCACCCAGCCCCTGAATTTTATGTGGTCCGGCGGGACCTCCGGACAGGACGGCGCTGTCTTCCGGCTCCAGGGCGATCATCTGCACCGAAGGCTTGCGCGCTTTGAGAACCTGGCCGACGCCGGTGATGGTGCCGCCGGTGCCCACCCCCGAAATCACGATATCGACCTTGCCTTGCGTATCGTTCCAGATTTCTTCCGCCGTGGTGCGGCGATGGATGTCGGGGTTGGCGGGGTTTTCGAACTGTTGGGGGATCACCGCATCGGGAATCTGCGCGATCAATTCCTGGGCGCGGGCGATGGCGCCCTTCATCCCCTTGGCGGCGTCGGTAAGCTCCAGTTCCGCGCCCATGATCAGGAGCATCTTGCGCCGTTCGATCGACATGGATTCGGGCATCACCAGAATCAGGCGATAGCCTTTTGCGGCGGCGACAAAGGCGAGCGCGATGCCGGTATTGCCGCTGGTGGGTTCCACCAGGGTGGATTTGCCCGGCGCGATGGCGCCCTGTTTCTCCAGCGCCTCGATCATGCCGACGCCGATACGATCCTTCACGTAGGCGAGGGGAT
>JAFKFF010000189.1 GCA_017307315.1 Alphaproteobacteria bacterium | reverse complement strand
AATAAAGGCGGCATGAGCACGATGCACGACGTCACCGGCGTCGATGTCGCGCCGGGGGGCAAGATCAGCTTCGCGCCCGGCGGCTATCATCTGATGTGCATGGACGCCAAGCCGACGATCAAGCCCGGGGCCAAGGTGCCGGTGACCCTGATCTTCAAGAGCGGCGAAAAGCTGACGGCGGATTTCGCCGTGCGCGGCGCGGCGGGCAAATAAATTTATTCGGTCGCGGCTCCGGACGGAAAACCGCTACACACTTTTCCTGGAGCCGCTCAAAATTTATTGGTCGCGGCTCCGGACGGAAAACCGCTACACACTTTTCCTGGAGCCGCTCATTTCGCGAAGCGGCTGGCGAGGCGGGCGAGAATCTCCTCGGCCTGAAAGCCCAGCGCGCCCAGCCGGCCGGACCGTTACAGCAAGGCAAGGCCCGACAGCGCGGCGGCGACCAGCACCACATCGCATTGGCTCTCGCGGCTGTCGGACGGCAAGCCGCTGGCCTCGGACAGCGCCCGAAGCGCCGCGATCATCCGGCCGTTGAACAGGCGCTCCGCATCGCCGCTACCGCCTTCGCGCGGCAGCGCCTGGGAGGCCGCCGCGATGGTCTCGGCGCCGCCCAGAAGCGAAAGCGCCGCGGTGCTGGCGCCCTTCAGTCCGCCGGGCCGCCACCCGGCGCGCCGCATCCAGGATGGCGGACCGGGAGGCCGCCTTGGACATGTTGGCGGGCCTGGGCTTTCTGCCGGTCCTGCCGGTCGCCGAATTCGTGGGTGCCAACGCCGCGTCGCTCATGGCGCGCATGATAGGCGATTCGCAGATGAAAAGCCGCTGCCGGCTATTTGGGGTGCGCCATCTTGTAGTCGTTGACGGCGGCGTTGATTTCCGCCCCCGTCCGCACCTTGGCGGCTTGGTTGCTGTCGACCTGCTTCTGGATGGTGGTTTCGATATAGCTGTCGAACGGCTTCTTGTCCGTGGCGGCCTGTTCCTTCTGCGTCCGCACGTAATCCAGCAGGCATTGTTGATAGACATCCGACTGGGCGATGAAATTCTTGGCGTCGGTCACCGCCGCGGTGATCTGCGCTTGCGTGGCGGTCTTGCCGTCCGGCGCGGCGGGCGGGATCGGCGCATCGCAATTGGCTTGCGCAAGTGCCGGACCGGCACCCGCGAATGTCAACACAGCAATCGCCAGGCCAAAATGAATTCGCATGGATTTCCGAAACTCCCCTTACGTCGCGCCCTTCGAAGGCGGCGGAGTGAAGCATGTTTTTTTTGAAGGGGAAAGTCGTTGGCTGCCCCACACGGGAACTGCACGCAGACGTACATTTCACCGGTTCAGACCGGTTCGCGCCGACCACGGATCTTGGCGGCCATGCAATCGGCAAAGCGCAACAGCAGGGCGAGGATCATCAAGCTGAGGCTTGTCCCATAAAACATGTCGGGACGGTGCGGGCCGGTGATATGCGCCAGGCCGCTGAGCGCATAGGCGAGCCAGAATGTCGAAAGACCGACCCCTAATATCGTGGTGCGCGCCTTTTCGCCCAAAATCCGGGCAGCGTCCCGGCGCGCCGCGAAGGCGATGATGCCGCTCAAGGCCACGCCGAACAGCGCGAATGTTGCCATGCTTGCCGTCAACCCGTCCTCGTCCGGACCGCCGGACAGAAGAAGATTGGGCGCCAGCACGCCCAGCAGATAGACGGCGAAGCTGGCCGAGAATCCCCAGATCAGCTGGCAGCGCGCTTCGCACAGATGCCGCAAGGACGGCGAGGGCGTCAGCCTGGCAATCGGTCCTGCAACGATGGCGAGAAAATAAATGAGGAATGTGAATCGCCAGGCGAATTCGCTGCCCAGGCGCAATCCGTTCTCGCCGAAGCCGCGTGCCGCCCATCCGGCCAGGGTCAGAAGCGCCGTTGCGATCGCCACCAGCATCCAGCCACGCGGCCGGCTGCCGGCGATGCGCCCGTTTCGGGACAAGTCCTGCTCGATCGCAACCAATGGGGGAACCTTGTTTCGGACGCGATGAACGTAACGCGCAAGCGCCAGAAACGTGCCGTCAGGACAAGGTCAGCGCCACCGCGAATCCGGCAACCGCCTGATGGGCTTCGATTCGCGGCGACGCGGCGACAAGCCCGGCCACGGTCAGGCCGGCACTCTGAGCGGTTTCGCGAAGATAGGATTCGCTGTGCCGCCAGCGGCGCTTGGGTCCCAATTCGAACCCCGCGCCGGCCGCTTCGGTGGTGAAGAGAAAATAGCCGTCCGGCGCAAGGCTGACGGCGGCATTGCGGAAAACCGGCTTGAGGTCGCCCAGATAGACCAGCGTGTCGGCGGCCAGGATCAGATCATAGGGTCCGTCCGAGACCGTCTCGATGTCGCCCACCGCGAGCCGGTCATAGATGCCCCGGGCGCGGGCTTTTTCGATCATTGCGGGAGAAAGATCGATCCCGTCCAGCCGCGCCGCCTTGTCCTGAAACGCCATGCCGGCCAAGCCGGTGCCGCAGCCCAGATCGAGGATGGTCAGCCCGTTTCGTCCCGGCATCACCAGATCGGCCAGGTCGCGCAGGATCTGCGGCGCCGCATAAGCCAACTGGCCGATCATGCGCACGTCATAGTCGGAAGAAAATTGATCGAAGAGATGGCGGACATAGCCGGCGTCGGAACGCGGCGCCGCCTTGATCGCGCGGGCGCGTTCGCTATGGGCGGTAACGTCCGGCGTTTTCTCCAGGGCTTCGAAAATCTCCAGCGCCTTGTCGGCCTCGCCGGCCTCCAGCCAGGCTCTGCCGGTCAGGAAACGCGCTTCTTCCAGACCGGGATCGAGTCTCAGTGCGCGCTGCAACTCGGCGATGGCCGCCGGCAGCGCGCCGCGCGCCAGCAGCGCTTCGCCCAATGCCGCGGCGGCGACCGCCACCGACGGATTAAGGGCGGAGACTTCGCGGGCTTCCAGCAGGGCGCCGTCGGCATCGCCCGACGCCAGCAAGGCTTTCACCAAAATCAGCCGGGCCAGCAGGCCGCCCCGCCCGGCGTCGAGCCGCGCGCGCAGGGCCCGCGCCGCGTCTGCCGCGCGCCCCGAAGCGATCAGCGCCTCGGCTTCGGCGATGGGATCAGTCTCCAAGCAGGCAAAGCCCGTTGTTCAAAACCACCGTGCCCGGCCGTTCCTTGACCGAAGCGCGGAAAGAAACGGTGGCGCCATCCACCCAGATCTCGGTGACGATGGTTTCGCCGGGGAAAACCGGCTTGGAGAAGCGCACGTCGAATTGCCGGATGCGCTCGGGCCTGTAGTCCACCACGCTGGAGAGAAGGGCGCGGCAAGCGGTGCCGTAGGAACAAAGCCCGTGCAGGATGGGGCGGGGAAAACCCACCGCCCTGGCGAAGGCCGGATCGCGGTGGAGCGGATTGCGGTCGCCCGACAGCGCATAGAGAAACGCCTGATCGGGCCGCGTATCGCATTCCTTCACCAGATCGGGGGCGCGCTCGGGAAGGAGATGCGGCTCGGGCCCGCCGTCCTTGGGACCGCCGAAGCCGCCATCGCCGCGCGCGAAGATCGAGGAGACGATGGTGAAAAGCTTCTCGCCGCTCGCCTTGTCGCGCACGGCGCGTTCCTGCACCAGCACCGCGCCCTTGCCCTCGCCCTTGTCCAGCACCGCGATCATGCGCTCGTCGGCAATCACCTCGGCGCGGGGCTGCAGCGGCTTGTGAAACGTGATGCGGCGCTCGCCATCCACCACCATCATGAAATTGATCGAGGATTTCTGCGGCATGCGCTGGCGCTCGGGCGGCGCCTCGCCCCGGTTGATCACGCTGGCGAAGGTCGGTACCACTTTCAGGCCGTTATTCTCATAAGCGAAGGGCAGCTCCTTTTCGTCGAGCGGATCGCGCATGAAGCCCACGCCCAGCGCATAGAGCATGGCATCCTTCTCGTCATAGCGCGCCTCCAAGCCGGTGGCGCCGCTTTGCATCATGTCGTCATAATCGATGGGCATTTTCTCGATCTTGCGCGTTCGGGCGAATGTCACGCGCCTCATCCTTCGACAAGCTCAAGATGAGGCGCGTTGAGGCCATTGTGCCCCGGCGCTTTGCGCGAGGCCAGGGCCTGTGGTCTCCTTGCGTCCATGACGATGACGCAACCGGCGCCGCGCCGTTCCAATGGCTGCCTGTGGGGATGCCTGGCGCTTCTGCTGGTGTTCTTCCTGCCGGTGGTCCTGGCGGGCGGTTATGGCGCCTGGTTCCTGTGGCAGGGTTTCCGCAACGATCCGGTCTTGCGCACCGTGGCCGAGTTGACGCGCAAGGATGGGTTGGCGCGCCGGGTCCTGGGCGACGGCATCCATGTCACGGGCGTCGCCGGAAATGCCTTCTCGTTCGTCCCGGGCCTGGGCAGCCATATCGATTACGAAGTCGCCATCGCCGGCAGCCGCGCCACGGGCGTCCTGGATGTGGAAGCCGACACCGCGCGTGGCCGGGTCGAGATCCGCACCCTGATCCTCACCCTGCCCGATGGCGCACGGTACGATCTTTTGAAAGACCATGTTTTAACTGAACCAAATGGCTCGGTATCTATTTAATGACCCCTCCGGCCTTCGCACCTGATCGGTGCTACGGCCACCTCCCCTCCATGCGCTGCGCGCAGAGGGGAGGCAGGGCCTCGGCAAGCTGCAACAAGCGCTGTTACGGGCATCTCCCCGCCAACTGCTGACGCATGCGCGGGGGAGATGGGGCGCGGCCAAGCTGCAACAAAAACC
>JAFKFF010000188.1 GCA_017307315.1 Alphaproteobacteria bacterium | reverse complement strand
ACATGTTCCAGCAGCAGAACGACAAGGACAGCCAGCAGCGCGTCGTGGCGCTGTCCATCGCCTATATCCCCCATCTCGACCGCCATGCGGTCCAGATTTCCGTGCCGCTCGGCGTCTCGATCCCGGCAGGGGTGACGCTGCATGCCGCCAGCTTCGAGGGCAAGCCGATGCCCTATCGCCGCTGCGACCGCGCCGGCTGCTATGTCGAAACCTTGGTCGACAATTCGCTCATCGATCAGCTGAGCCATGCCGGCGACAGCGCGTTGGTCAAGGTCAAGGCCGACGATGGCAAGAATTACGACCTGAAAGTGTCGTTGAACGGCTTCTCGGGCGCCCATGATTCCATGACCGAGCAGGCCAAGCAAAAGGCCAAGGCGCCGCCAGCCACGCCGCCGGCGCAATAATCCGGATACGGACAATGAAAGCCGCCGGGAAACCGGCGGCTTTTTCCTTTGGATTTCTCAGGCTGCCTTGAAACGCATCGCCACGCCGTTCATGCAATAGCGCAGGCCCGTGGGTTTGGGACCGTCGGTGAAGACGTGACCCAGATGGCCGCCGCAGCCGCTGCACAGGACCTCGGTGCGGATCATCATCTCGCTTGTGTCGGTGCGCGTGGCGACCGCATGCGGCAGAGGCTTCCAGAAGCTCGGCCAGCCGGTGTGGCTGTCATATTTGGCGTCGGAGGAGAAAAGCGCGGTATCGCAGCCGGCGCAGGAATAAACGCCTTTGCGGAAATTCATGTCGAGCGGGCTGGAATAGGGCATCTCCGTCCCTTGCCGCCGCAACACATTATAGGCGGCAGGCGAGAGCATCTTTATCCATTCCGCGTCGCTGCGCGCGGCGGGATTGGCCGCCAGGGTGGCGGAGCCGGGCAGCAGGACCCCGATCTTAAGTCTATTCGCCCGCCGGCGCCAAAAGTTACCGGAACCGCCTTGTCCCGCTGCCGTTATTACTTTGCCTTCTCAAATCGGAGATACCAAATGGACAAGGACAGGATCGCGGGTTCCGCCAATCAAGCCAAGGGCGCCATCAAGGAGGTGGCGGGCAAGATGACGGGCGATGCCAAGCTCCAGGCGGAAGGTGCCGCCGACAAGGCCAAGGGCAAAGTGCAGAACGCGGTGGGCGGCGCCAAGGATGCGCTGCGCGACGCCACGCGGGATTGATTTTTCGATAGCGGAAACCCGGCTTCCGTTGGGAGGCCGGGTTTTTCCTTGCCCGGCGTGTCTGTCTTGCCGCGCCTCGCCGCGATATAAGACCTGGCGCGGCTTCGGGATTTTTCCATGGTTGGCTTTCTGAGATGGCTCCGCTCCATCATGGCGGCGGTGCTGAACGGCATCGCCAAATTCACTTTTCTCCTGATCCTGATTTTCGCGGTCCTGCTGGTGGTGGGGTTGGTCAGGGGCGACGGCCTTCCCGCCAACACCGTGCTGACCATGGATTTGCGGGATTCCATGCCGGATTCGGCCACCTCCGGCCTTTCGTTCAGCGGGCAACAACAGACGGTGATGAATCTGGTCCTGGCGCTCGACAAGGCCTCGCGCGACGGCCGGATCAAGGGCGTGGTGATGCGCCTGGGCAATGGCGCATTGTCGCTGGCGGAAGCGGAAGAAATTTCCGGAGCGCTGCATCGTTTCCGCGACCACAAGAAATTCGTCATCGCCCAGGCGACGGGCTTTCTCACCTCGGGTCTGGGCGACTATGTCGCCGCCGCCGCCGCCGACCAGATCTGGGTGCAGCCGCATAGCGATTTCAAGGTTTCGGGCGGGGCGGCCGGCGGGCTTTTCCTAAAAGGCCTGTTCGACAAGATCGAGGCCGTGCCGCAGATCGCCAAGCGGGCGGAGTACAAGAGCGCCGCCGACATGTACATGGAAAAATCCATGAGCGATGCGGACCGCGAGCAGCTCACGGCTGTGACAAACTCCTGGCGCGAAGCTGCCGTGAGTCAGGTCGCGAAGGACCGCCGCCTCGATCCGGAAAAAGTCCGGGCCGCCTTCGACGACAGTCCGCAATTCGCCGAAGACGCCAGGGCCAAGGGATTGGTGGATCGCATCGGCTATGACGACGACGCGCTGGGCGCGGGCGTGGGGAGGGCCGGCAAGGGCGCCAAGCCGTTCAAGATCACCGATTACATCAGGGACCAGGATTTCAGCGCCGCATATGGCGCCAATCTGGCGCTGATCGAAGCGGCCGGCGAAATCGTCGACGGCACCGCCAAGGGCGATCTTTTCAATTCCCAGGCCGGCATCGCCAGCGACGATCTTTCCGAAGCGAACCGCCAGGCCGCCCGGGCGCCGGGCATCAAGGCCATCGTACTGCGGGTGGATTCGCCGGGCGGTTCGGTCACCGCCTCGGACCAGATTTTGGATGCGGTGAAGAAGGCGCAGGCCAAAGGCAAACCCGTGGTGGTGAGCATGGCCGGTCTGGGTGCCTCGGGCGGATATTATATCTCCGCCAGCGCCGACAAGATTGTGGCCCAGCCGGGGACTTTGACCGGCTCGATCGGCGTCTTGACCGGCAAGGTATCGGTCAGCAAATCGCTGGCGCTGGCGGGCGTTGCCGTGGAGCAGGTGGCGTCCGGCAAGAACACGATGATGGATTCGGCGATCGAGCCCTACACGCCGGAGCAATGGGCGCTGCTTAACCGACAGGCCGACGTCATCTACCGGGATTTTCTGCAAAAGGTCGCCGCCGGGCGCAAATTGCCGTTCGAGCAGATTGCGGCGGTCGCAAAGGGGCGGGTCTGGACGGGGGCGGATGCCAAGGCCAAGGGACTTGTGGATGGGTTGGGCGGCTTCTGGACCGCCGCCGATCTGGCCGCGGGTCTGGGCAAGATTCCGGCGGATCAGATCGCGATCAAGATCTATCCCCGGCGCAAGGGCCTGCTGGAAGGCTTGAGCAACCTGATGGGACGCAGCCAGGCCGGCCTGAAGGCCCTGGACGGCGTGCGGGCGCTGATGGCGCTTCCGGGCATCCGCCTGGCTCTCGAGGCCCTGGCCTCGGCCCCCCGGGGCGGGGTGGAACTGAAGGCGGTCAATCTGCCGCGGGAAGGCGAGCTTCCCGGAAGGTAGCATAAAGCCTTTTTGTTCCGGGGGCTTAGGACATATAATTGCGCCCAGATTCGCGGATGGCGCCTGCCCGCCAAACCTGCGAAATTGTGACGGCATGCGTTTGGGGCAGGTCCCTTAAGACCTCCCGCCAACGCTTTTTTTGGAGACCTGCCATTCCCGCCCCGGCAAAATCACAGAATCCCGTTCACGACATGAGCTTCGAAGCCGCCCTGAAAGAGCTCGAAACCATTGTGAGCCGGCTGGAGCAGGGGGAGGTCGATCTGGAGGATTCCATTGCCTTGTACGAGCGCGGCCAGGCCTTGAAGAGCCATTGCGAGACCAAGCTCAAATCGGCCGAGAGCCGCCTGGAAAAGATCGTCCAGGGCGCCTCGGGAGCCCAGATCGGCGAAAGGCTCGATGTGGCATGAGCTTGATTTGCGCCTTCAGAATTCCAAATTGTCATGATCGCATGCGCTCCGGGCGGCACGCAGGCTCCTTCATCCCTTCCAATCCGGTTTCCTCATGAGCTTACCCGCGAAAACGCCGCTTCTGGACCAGGTCCAGCTTCCCGCCGACCTGCGCAAGTTGCCGAAAAGCGCGCTGCGCCAGTTCGCGTCCGAATTGCGGAACGACTTGATAGACATCGTCTCGGTCACGGGCGGCCATTTCGGTGCCGGCCTGGGCGTGGTCGAGCTGACGGTGGCGTTGCACTATGTCTTCAACACGCCGGACGACCGCATCATCTGGGATGTGGGCCATCAGGCCTATCCGCACAAGATCATCACCGGCCGCCGTTCGCGCATGCGGTCCTTGCGCCAGGGCGGTGGGCTTTCCGGCTTCACCAAGCGCAGCGAAAGCGAATATGACCCGTTCGGCGCCGCCCATTCCTCGACCTCGATTTCGGCGGGACTGGGCATGGCGGTGGCGCGCGACCTCAAGGGCGGGCACAACAATGTCATCGCCGTGATCGGCGACGGCTCGATGAGCGCGGGCATGGCCTATGAGGCGATGAACAATGCCGGCGCCAACAAGAATCGGCTGATCGTCATCCTCAACGATAACGACATGTCGATCGCCCCGCCGGTCGGCGCGATGAGCGCTTATCTGGCGCGGCTGGTTTCGAGCCGGCCCTATACGGGCCTGCGCAACTGGGCCAAGCGCACCGCCAAGCGGCTTCTGCCGCGCATGCTGTTCAATGTCGCGCGCCGCACCGAGGAATATGCCCGGGGCATGGCGATGGGCGGCACCCTGTTCGAAGAGATGGGCTTCTTTTATGTCGGCCCGATCGACGGCCACAATCTCGACCATCTGATCCCGGTCCTGGAGAATGTGCGCGACACCATGACCGGCCCGGTGCTGATCCATGTCGTGACCAAGAAGGGGCATGGCTACGCCCCCGCCGAGGCCAGCGCCGACAAATATCATGCGGTGTCGAAGTTCACCGTCCTCACCGGCGAGCAGAAGAAGACGGTCGCCAAGGCGCCAACCTATCAGAAAGTGTTCGGCGAAAGCCTGATCGCGGAAGCCAGGAAGGACGACCGCATCGTGGCGATCACGGCCGCGATGCCATCGGGCACCGGCGTCGATCTTTTCCAGAAGGCCTTTCCGGAGCGCAGTTTCGATGTCGGCATCGCCGAGCAGCATGCGGTGACCTTTGCCGCGGGGCTCGCTTCCGAAGGCATGAAACCCTTCTGCGCCATCTATTCCACCTTCCTGCAACGCGCCTATGACCAGGTGGTGCACGATGTGGCGATCCAGTCTCTGCCGGTGCGCTTCGCGATGGACCGGGCCGGCCTGGTGGGCGCCGACGGCTGCACCCATGCGGGATCGTTCGACATCGCCTATCTCGCCACGCTGCCCACATGGTCGCCACCGCGGTCCAGATCGACGACCGTCCCAGCGCGATCCGCTATCCGCGCGGCGAAGGCACGGGCGTGGCTCGGCCGGCAGAGGGCCGGCCGCTTGCCATCGGCAAGGGCCGGGTGATCAAGGAAGGTTCCTCCATCGCGATCCTGTCCTTCGGTGCGCGGCTGCAGGAAGTGCTCCTGGCGGCGGACCGGCTGCAGGCCTACGGCCTGTCGCCCACCATCGCCGATGCGCGCTTCGCCAAGCCGCTCGACACCGCTCTCATCGCCAAGCTGGCGCGCGAGCACGAGGTTCTCATCACCATTGAGGAAGGCGCCGCCGGCGGCTTCGGCAGTCATGTGATGCAGTTCCTGGCCTGGGAAGGCTTGATGGACAAGGGCCTCAAGGTCCGGCCGATGACCCTGCCGGATATTTTCCAGGATCATGACACGCCCGAGCGTCAATACGCCCAGGCGGGCCTGGATGCGGACGGTATCGTCAAAGTGGCGCTTTCGGCGTTGGGCCGGAGCAATGAAGTTCCTACCGCCGTGGGCAAGATCGCCTGAAGCGCGGTTCTTTTGCGTCCTGAGTTCGTCGCGCGTGCTCACATGCTATACGCACGCTCCGCGCGACGCGCCTGCTCAGGCCATAAAATCCCTCGCGCTTGACGAGACTTTCATGCGTGCTGACGTTTTTCTGGTCGAACGGGGCTACGCCAAGAGCCGCAGCGTGGCGCAGGCCGCCATCGCCGCAGGCTGCGTGCTGGCGTACTGAAAGCCCGTCACGAAAGCCTCGCAGGCCCTGAC
>JAFKFF010000187.1:4105-7563 GCA_017307315.1 Alphaproteobacteria bacterium | reverse complement strand
GCATCTCCGCCAATGTGTCCGGATTCTTGGGCACAACCCGTATCACTCTGAACGACAATCTTCTGAAGCAGGGAACGCCCGACGAAGTGCTGGCGGTCATGGGTCACGAGATGGGCCATTACGTGATGGGCCACACCTTGCGCGGCCTGCTGCTGTCGGGCCTTCTGATCCTGGCCGCTTTCGCCTTCCTGCATTGGGGATTCCGGCTTGCCACCGGACAGTTCGGCGCGCAGTGGAAGGTGCACGGCATCGACGACATCGCAGGCTTGCCCCTGCTGACGGCGCTGGCCAGCCTGTTCTTCCTGCTCGCGACGCCGCTCACCAACGGCATCATCCGCACCGCCGAGCATCAGGCCGACATTTTCGGTCTGGATGCGGTACGCAAGCCCGACGCCTTCGCCACCGCCATGCTCAAGCTTTCCACTTATCGCAAGCTGGAGCCGGGCAAATGGGAGGAAATTGTCTTCTTCGACCATCCTTCCGGCCACACACGGGTGATGGATGCGATGGTCTGGAAGAAGGAGCATATCCGCGACGTGGACATCCGCGACACGGTGAGCCCGCAATAGGGGTCCGCAGTCGCTATTGCGGCAATTGCTCTGCCAAGGCGGCGTAGAGCGGATTGGCGGTATCGAAGACATAGTCCGCATCCTGCGTCGTCGCCGGGGCATCGCAGCCCTCCGCCCGCAAGGCGCTGACGGCCTCCATCAGGCGCCCGCGCGGCACCAGGATCGAATATTCCCCGCCCGCGTCGGTCGGCCGCGACAGCACCGTGGCGCTGGCGATCCTGCTCAAAGTCGCCAGCAACTTTTCCGCCTGGCCATCCAGGCGCACCCGCAAGATCTGCGATGTCTTGGCTCTCGCCCGCGCGTTGAGACGCGCCAGCAATTCCTCGCAAGCGGTGCGCGCGTCCGCCATCCAGTCGGCGGTCAGCGAGGCGGCAAGCTGCGCCTGGCTTTCCAGAATGGTGCCGTCTTCCAAAGTCTTCAGGCCATTGGCGGCCAGGGTGGCGCCCGTGGTGGTGATATCGACGATGGCTTCGGCTGTGCCCGCCGCCGGTGCGCCTTCGGTCGCGCCCGCGCTTTCCACGATGCGATAGTCGCTGATCCCCACTTGCGCGAAATAGCTGCGCGTCAACTGGGTGTATTTGGTGGCGACGCGCAACCGGCGCCGGTGGCGATGGGCGAAGGCGGCGCAGACATCGTCCATATCCGCCATGGTCGAGACGTCGATCCAATATTGCGGCACCGCGACCACGACATTGGCGAAGCCGAAGCCCAGCGGCCGCACCAGATGAATGCGTCCCGCCAACTCGGGGGCGGCTTCGCGCAGCAGATCCTCGCCCGTGATCCCCAGATGCACATCGCCCGCCAGGAGCGAGGTGGCAATCTCGCCCGCCGACAGCAGCAGGACTTCGATCTCAGGAAAGCCGCTCAAAGTGGCGCGATAACCGCGCCCGCCCGCTGCCTGTTTCAGCACCGCGCCAGCGTCGGCGAAATAGGCGTTGCAATCGTCCTTCAGGCGGCCTTTGGACGGAATGGCCAAGGTCAGGGATGCCATCACACCCCTCCCTGCTGGCGATGGGCGGCCAGGACCCGCTCGGTGCGAATGGCGCAACCGATCGCGGTGACGGGGCGCTCGGCCCCGAGCATTTCCAGGAGCGTGTCGTAGCGTCCGCCACCCGCGAGCTGCACCGGGCCTTCCTTGTCGCGGGCCCAGAATTCAAAAACGAAGCCGGTGTAATATTCCATGTTGCGTCCGAAACGGGCGGCGAAGCTGACTTTGTCCGAGGCGATGCCCAGCGATTTGAGCGCAGACAGCCGCGCCTGCATCGCCGCCAGCGGAGCGTCGAGCGCGATGCCTGCGTCCTTGGTCAGAGCATGGATTTCCCGGAGTGCCTCCTCCGCCGTGCCGGACACCGCCAATAGGCGAGTAATGACACCCGCGATCTTCGGATCGAGGCGCAGCGCCGCGGCATCGGCCGCCTGCTCCATCAGGCGTTCGACAATCTCCTCGCGGGTGCGCGCGCCCTGGGGCGCGTCGGCGACCAGATCCATCAGGCCTTCGATCGCGGCCCGGGATTCGGTTTCGGTCAATCCACCCAGCGAGCCCAGCAGACGCTGCGCATCGCTGGCCGCGCCTTGAGTCATCCGGCCCAGAAGCGCTTCGAAATAGCCCACCCGCCAGAAATGGCGCTTCAACCGCGCGCGCCATTGCGCCGGGACGTCCAGCGCATCGACCAGCGCGCCGAACAGCGCCAGGTCGCCGATCTTGACGGTGAAATCCTTCAGTCCCGCCGCGCGCAAGGCTTCGACCGTGAGGGTGATGATCTCGGTCTCGCCCGCCGCCTTATCGGCCAGGCCCAGCAATTCCGCGCCCGCCTGGAAGAATTGCGTCGGCCGGTGCGGCTCGGACGGCTGATGGCGGAAGACCAGGCCGTTGTAGCAGATGCGGGCGGGAAAGGCGGCACCGCTCTTCACCGCATGATGGCAGATCGGGATGGTGATATCGGGCCTCAGGCACAATTCCCGGCCCGACGGATCGGTGAGCGTAAACGTGCGGCGGCGGATCTCTTCGCCAGACCGGTCGAGAAAAATATCGGCGGGCTGCAGCACCGACGGTTCTTCGCAGACATAGCCCCGCGCGCGCATGGCACCCAGGATCGCGGCGGCCTGGGCCTCCAGCGTCCTCAGGTCGGTGCTGTCGTAATAGGGAAAGGCGGCCATCAGCCTTTCTCCAGCATGTCTTTGACGGCGGCAACCAGCCGCTCGCGTCCGACGCTGACCTGGGCCTGGCGCGCGCCCACCCAGGCGGCGCGGCTTTCCACCGATTTTGCCAACTCGGCGCCCAGCGCCAGGTCCTTCAAGGTGACTTCGCCGCGCGCCCGCTCGTCGCCGCCCTCGATCACGGCGATGGCGGCGCCGCGCTTGTCGGCATATTTCATCTGGTCGCCGAATTTTCCGGTGCCGACATAGGCTTCGGCGCGCACGCCCGCGGCGCGCAACTCCGCCACCATGCGGAAACTGGAGGCGGCTTCGGTCCTGTCCATCACCGTGACGACCACCAGGGGCGCCAGCGCGCCGCCGGAAATGCCGCGCGACGCCAGGCTCGCCATCAAACGGCTGACGCCGATGGAGATGCCGGTGGCCGGCACGGTCTGGCCGGTGAAACGCGCCACCAGATCGTCATAGCGCCCGCCACCCGCCACCGAGCCGAACACCACGGTATCGCCCTGCTCGTTCTGCACCGGGAATGTAAGCTGCGCCTCGAACACCGCGCCGGTGTAATAGTCGAGGCCACGCACCACGCCGGTGTCGAACTGCACGCGGTCCGGGCCGTAGCCGCAGGCGGAAAGAATCTTCACGATCTGCTCCAGTTCGGAAAGACCGGCGGCGCCCACTGCGCTGGCGCCGCTCAGAGTGCCGATCTGGCGCAAATGCGCGTCTTCGTCCGCCGCA
>JAFKFF010000187.1:0-4087 GCA_017307315.1 Alphaproteobacteria bacterium | reverse complement strand
CCCGCGCCTTTGGTGAAATCGCCGGATTCATCCTTGCGCCCCTCGCCCAGAAGAGCGCTGACGCCTTCGACGCCGAGCCGGTCGATCTTGTCGATGGTACGCAACACGGTGCCGCGCCGCATGCGGTCTTCCAGCCCCACGCCCGCCGCTTCCAGCACACCATCCAACAGCTTGCGGTTGTTCAGCTTGACGATGTAGTCGCCGCGCTTAAGGCCCAAGGCTTCCAGCGCGTCGGACGCCATCATCAGAAGCTCGGCATCGGCGGCCGGCGAGGCGCTGCCCACCGTGTCGGCATCGAATTGCAGGAATTCACGGTAGCGGCCCGGGCCAGGCTTTTCGTTGCGCCACACCGGCCCCACCTGATAGCGGCGGAAAGGCTTGGCCAGGTGCTGAAAATTCGCGGCCACATGGCGCGCCAGGGGCGCGGTCAGGTCATAGCGCAGCGACAGCCATTGCTCGTCATCGTCCTTGAGCGAGAACACGCCGGCATTGGGACGGTCGACATCGGGCAGGAACTTGCCCAGCGCATCGGTATATTCGAAGGCCGGCGTTTCTAGCGGCGAGAAGCCATAGGATTCGTAAACCCGGCGGATGGTTTCCAGCATGTGCCGCTCGGCCACGATTTCGGCGGCACCCCGGTCGCGGAACCCGCGCGGAAGCCTGGCCTTGGGCCGGGAAGGTTTGGAATCACTCATGTTCTGATATGCCCGCCGTTCGCGGGCGGGTTTTACTGGCCAGCCTCCCGGGGAGCAAGCAAACCCGGGGAAAGAGGCGAATTTTCCTGCTGGACCAGGGGATTATCCGGTGCCGGGCCGGAGGCGGGCGGGGCCGAAGACCCCGCCCATCCCGTCTCGTCGCTATTTCGCCGGCGCGGCCATCATGCCGCGGGCCTTCATCTGGGCGTCCAGCTTGGTCATGGCGTCCTGTTTTTCCGCCGCGGTGAGCTGCATCCACTCGGAATCATAGCGCGCCTTGCGCGCCTGACGCTGTTCGGGGCTCTCCGCCCGGTCCTTGGTCATTTCTTCCTGCCGCGCCGCCTTGGCCTGTTCCGCCGTCATGCCCTTGGTGTTGCGCTCCCGCTCGACGATCATCATGGCCATGTTTTCGCGGGAGAAGATGCCCACGCCGCCCATGCTGTTGAGCTTCATGCCGCCCGATTGCATCGAGGGCCCGCTCATGGAGGGCCCCTGCATCGACGGGCCGCTCATGCTGCCGCCAGCCGATTGGGCCATGGCGGAAGTGGCGAGAAGCGAGGCGGTCAGCGAAACGAAAAGGATACCGGACAGGCGCATGGGGTTCCTCCCTTGGAATGGGCGCAAAGCGCCCGTTCCTTGAAGGTTCGTGGGGAGAGGAAAGAAGGTTACCCGGTGGCGCATAAAGAATTGGTACAGTTGGGTGGGCTCGAACCACCGACCTCCGGATCCACAATCCGGCGCTCTAACCAACTGAGCTACAACTGCATAGCGCTTGCGCGAGGGGCCGGAAGCTAGGAGCGGCCCCCCGCAAAAGCAAGTCGGAATAGCGCCTTGGCGGCGGATATTCGCATGCGCGGCGGCGCGGTCCCTTCCGGTCACCGTGCCGCTTGGCCTGGGGCAGAAAAAATGTATCGTCTAGAACGCTTTGGCGGAACTCTTTCATGCGTCGCTTTACAGTCTGGATTCTCATTCTGGCCGCGATCGGCGCGGGCGCGCTCTATTGGTTCACCCGCCCCCTGCCGGTTCTCACCGTGACCACCTGGCCGGGCAGCTATGGCCATGCCCAGCGCGCCGCCCTGATCGAGCCTTATCGGGACGTGGGCCGGGTCAATATCCGCGCCAATGAATGGGAAGGCGATCTCGGCCGGATTTCCCGCGCGGTGACGAGCCATGTCTATGAGGGCGATGTCATCGATTTCGAACTGCCAAAGGCGATCGAAGCTTGCCAAAAGGGCCTTCTGGAGCCGTTCGATGCCTCCACCCTGCCGGCCGGTATCGATGGCGCGCCGGCTTCCAGCGACTTCGTGAAGGGCGCGATCGGGCCCTGCTGGGTGGGCAGCGTGGTCTATTCCCAGGCCGTCCTGTTCGCCAAGGACCGATTCGGAGCAAGTCCGCCCGCGACCCTGGCCGATTTTTTCGACCTGCAAAAATATCCCGGCCCCCGCGCCTTGAAGGAAGGCGCCAAGCTCAATCTGGAAATGGCGCTCCTGGCGGATGGCGTGGCGCCGGATGATGTTTACAGGACATTGGAGAGCGAAGCCGGCATCGCCCGCGCCTTCGCCAAGCTTTCGACGCTCAAGCCGGGCCTGGTCTTCTGGCGCGCGGCGGGCGAGCCCGCCCAGATGATCGCCAGCGGCCGGGCGGTCTTTTCCACCGTGCTCAACGGCGACATTTTCGATGCCCGCGCCCAGGATCTGGGCGTGATCTGGGACCGCCAGCTTTACGAGCTCGACGTCTTCGCCGTGCCCAAGGGCAATCCGAAGAAGGACATGGCGATGGACTTCATCCGCTATGCCACCGGCGCCCGCCCCTTGGCGCGCATGGCGAACCGGATTTCCTACGGACCGGCGCGGCGATCCGCCCTCGCCCTGGTGGGACGCAATCCGGAATTCGACATTCCCATGCGTCCCTTCCTTCCCACCGCGCCCGGCAATTTCGCCACCGCCTTCGCCGTCGATGACGGATGGTGGCTGACCCATGGCGCGCCTTTGGAAGCGCGCTTCCGCGCCTGGGAAAACGCCGCCGATTGACAGGTCCATGCCCCTTGCTCTGAATGGACGCGACACCACGATCCGGGCCCGATGATCGGCTACGCCTTCAAACGTTTTCTCGGCGCAGTGCCGACCCTCTTCATCATCGTCACGGTGGCCTTCTTCATGATGCGCGCCGCGCCGGGCGGCCCCTTCGATGCCGCCCGGAAACTGCCGCCCGAGATCGAGCGCAACATGAAAGCCGCTTACGATCTGGATAAGCCGCTGATCGTGCAGTACGGCATCTATCTCGGCCGCCTGGTGCAAGGCGATCTCGGCCCCTCCTTCAAGAGCAAGGATTTCACCGTCGCCCAACTGATCGGGATCGGCCTGCCGGTCAGCGTGCGGCTGGGCCTGGCGGCGATGCTGTTGGCCGCGGCCTTCGGCGTGTCGCTGGGCGCGTGGGCGGCGCTGCGCCAGAACCACTGGCAGGATTATTCGGTCATGAGTTTCGCCATGGTCGGGATCACCATCCCCACCTTCGTCACCGCACCCATCCTCACCTTGATTTTCGGGGTTTATGGAATTCACCTGTTCGGCCGGGAATTGACCTTGCCGGTGGGCGGCTGGAATGGCGGCGCGCTCCGCAACATGATTCTGCCGGTGATCGTTCTGGCGCTGCCGCAGATCGCGATCATCGCGAGGCTGACGCGGGGCAGCATGATCGAAGTGCTGCGCTCCAACTATATCCGCACCGCCCGCGCCAAGGGCCTGTCGGCGCAAGCCGTGGTCCGGCGCCATGCCCTGCGCGCGGCGCTTTTGCCGCTGGTGAGCTATCTGGGCCCGGCGGTCGCGGGCATCCTCACCGGATCTCTGGTGGTGGAGCAGATCTTCGGCCTTCCCGGCATCGGGCGCTATTTCATCCAGGCGGCGCTCAACCGCGATTATACGTTGGTGATGGGCGTGGTGATCTGTTACGCGGCCCTGATCATCTTGCTCAATTTCATCGCCGACCTTCTTTACGGCCTGCTCGATCCCCGGGTGCGCGTGTCATGAGCGCGGCGGGACAGACGGGAGGACGAAACGCCCGCGCGCTGGAACGCGCCTTCGCCGGACGCAGCCTGTGGGCCGACGCCCGCGCCCGACTCCTGCGCAACAAGGCGGCGGTGACCGGCATGGTGCTGCTGGCGCTCATTGCCCTCCTCGCGGTCCTGGCACCGCTGCTGTCGCGCTATTCCTACGAGGCCATCGACTACAGCATCGTGTCCTGCGCGCCGGATTGGTGGCCGTTCGAGGCCACCTGCACCGCCGGCGGCTCACACTGGTTCGGCACCGATGCGGTGGGGCGGGACCTGTTCGTGCGGGTCTTGTACGGCGCGCGCGTCTCCCTGGCCGTCGGCTTCGTCGCCACCCTGGGCTCGC
>JAFKFF010000186.1 GCA_017307315.1 Alphaproteobacteria bacterium | reverse complement strand
TGACCTTGCGGCGCGGCGCCAGCCGCGTGACCTATAGCTGCACTGCCGCCCATTGCGAGATCACCCCGCAGCCCGGCGACGGAAAAGAGGCGTTCGACGCCGCCAATGGCCAGATCGCCGCCCATCAGGCCACCGCCAAGGGTGCGGCCGGCAACTAAGCCGGGCCGCGACCGCAGTCTTCTTTCGCAGGCTATCGCTACGACAAAGGCCGAAGATCAACTCCGGCCTTTTTTATTTATCGCGACTTCACGAGGCGGGAACGCGGCGGCGGCATTCGCAATGCCGCGCGCCCCGTCCTAGTGGCTCACTCGCAGGTTCGTGATTTTCTGCGCGATGTCGTTGAAGGCGGTGACGATGTCACTCGACTTTTTCAGGTCGTAATATTTCGACGTGTCGGTGGCGCAATTCTGAAGCACCTGCGAATTGCCCTGCGCCCCGTTCAAATCCACGAACAAGGTGTAGAGAATGAAGCCATTGTCCTTCGCGGTCTTGCAGGCCTTGGCCATGCGCGCGTCCACCTGGGTCGATTGATCGCTGCCGTTGCCGTACCAGCGGTCCATAGTGTTGAGACCGTCGGAAAGCAGAATGATATAGCGCGTGGTGTTCACCGGCAGGCTGGGCGCATTGTAGGGGTCGCCGCCCATCTGGATCTGCATGCCATGCGCCAGGCCGATAGTCTGGTTGGTGCCGCCATTGGCCACCATGGAATCGATCTTGGCGCTGAGATTGTCATCGTCGCCGCTGCTGTCCTTGGTCCATTTGTAATTCAGCGGCATCACGGTGGCGGAATTGCAGCTGTCGCTGTTCTCGGCCGGGAATTTGTTTCCCGGCGTGGCGAAAGTGGTGTCGTCGTCCTGGTTGCGGTCCATGACGCAGCCCTTCCACAGCGAATGATCGTTGACGATCCAGCTATGGTCGTAGCGGCCGGACGCCGTATTTGCCGTGGTGACCACAGTGCTTGTGTAGGTGATGGTCCGCGTCCAGGTGCAGGTCTTCACGCCGTAATAATCGGTACTGCAAGACTTGGTGCCGTTATTGGTGTTGGAATTGCTGATGGCAGGCGGTGTCGAACTCGTGCTGTCGCCGGTATAATTGGGAGTGTAGCTTACGTTGCTGCTGCTGTCCGGCGTGCCGTTGCCCTGAGGATAGCCGCTGTTGCTGGAGCAGCTTTCCGCGCCCCCATTGACGTTGCTGACCGTTTTGCAGGTCTGCCGATCCTTCATCGGCGATGCGGTGGTTGTCACCGTGACCTTGGTCTGCTGGATGCTGTTGTAACAGCCATCATAGTAATGGCCGGTCTGTCCGGTGCTGGAGCTGCCCACCGCATCGGGGCAGATCATTCCGCTGGAAGGCACATAATTCACGCGACTGGTGCTGCCGGGGCCGTTGACGCAACGCAGGCTTAAGGGACAAGAACTGCCGGGCCCGACGCTCTTGTCGGGTACATTGCCAGGCACCTGGATGTTCCAATCGCTCCAATCGATCCAGCTGGCATTCACTTTATCGGTGCCGACATTGACATCCTTGGCGAAGGGAATGATCGCGACCTGGACGTCGCCCGGATTGCCCGAGGCAGCCGCGGCCTGCAGCTTGGCGAGCAACTGGTGCGACGCGTCCTTCAAGGCGTCGATCTTGCTGAGCCCGGTCCGGTCGGTCTGAGTCATCGATCCGGTATTGTCGAGCACCAGCGACACCCAGAGCTTGGTCTGACCCCACACCACCATGGACGACGCGGAAATGGCGATGCTGGGCATGCCGGCCATGGCAAGGGTGGTCGTCGCCACATTATCCGTCCCGGTCACCTTGACCGACTGGTTGCCGAAATCCGGCGTCACCGTGGGATGACCGGGCCCCTTATAGTTGGCGTCGAAGACATCCTGTGCCAGCTTGTTGAAGTCGGTGTCCTTGTTGTTGACCTGGCTGCCCACCGCCAGCGCGGCCGCATCCAGCGCGTCCATCATGTTGGCCCGGACCATCATCGCATTCGCATAATCCAGGCCCGCGCCGGCCGCGATCGCCAAAGGCAGCAGCGACAGCGCGAACATCATCGCGACATTGGCGCTCTTGGCGCGCACGAATGCCCGGATCTTGTGTTCCAGGGCGGAAAATCTGCTCATCGGGATCCCAGCCTCGCCGATACACGCGAGGCGGCATTTTGAAGGAAAGTGGTGAAAATGCGGTTGCTTTCCTGCAGCGTGGTTTCGGCTTCCTTAGAAAAGCCATTCGGTTCCGCGTAAATTTCAATCTTCCTTAATGCGGGGTAAATTCGGCGCAATTGTCGGATAAGGCCAAGCTCAGCCTTAAGGGCTTGTTGATCAAGGAGAGCGCAAACTCTTAGGCGGGATCGGCCTTCGCACTAGAAGAGCCGCGTGCACGGGGCCCGTCATGAGTTTTAGGATGCACTGTTCCGTATTGCGCGCCGCCGGCTCCGACCGCGGCAACGCCGCCATCGAGTTCGCCTTCGTCGCGCCGGTCTTTTTTGCCCTGATGCTGGGCATTCTCGAAGTCGGGGTGATGACCTTCGCGCAATTCGCGCTGCAGAATTCGGTCACCGACGCCGGCCGGCTGATCCGCACCGGCCAGGCGCAACAGATCAGCGCCCTGATCGGCGAGGATATTCCCGTTCAAAAATGCGCCAAGGAAGCGAGCAGCGACCAGGCGACGTTCGCCAACGAGCAGGACTGGTTCAAGCAGCAGATTTGCTGCGGCGTGGAAGGCCTGATGAGTTGCGACAATGTGGTGGTGACGGTCGCATCGCCCTCCGGCGGATTTGGCAGCGATTTTAATGCTTTGCTGGCGAGCGGCACGGCCGGAACCTTCGATAGCGCCAGCTCGAATGCCGCCTGCAGCATCATGCTGGTCCGCGCCACTTATATTTGGACGATCTGGTTCCCCGGCCTGGGGCGCATCCTGAACAGCAACCTGCCCGAGAAATTCCTGGTCAATGTCGGCGACGATGGCCGGCTTCTGTCGGGAACGACCACGTTCCGCAACGAGCCCTTCTCGTCCGGCGTTTCGGGCTGTTGAGGGAACCGAGCATGCGCGACCGGCTTCTCCGCTATTGGCGCAGCGAACGCGGCCTGGCCGCGGTGGAATTCGCGTTCGTGCTGCCCATCATCCTGGCCATGTTCCTGGGGTTGGTGGAACTGTCCCAGGCTTCGGGCGCGCGCGCGCAGATCATCAACATGACGTCGGCGGCGGGCGACCTGGTTGCGCAGGAATCGAGCGTCAGCGGCAGCGACCTGGATTCGGTGTTCGGCGCCGTCAACACCATGCTGTTCCCCAACGACACTTCGCAGGCGACGATCACCATCACCAGCGTGATCGATGGCGGGACGGGAAAGCAGCCGAAAGTCGCCTGGAGTTGCAGCAGAGGCAGAACCCCGGCGGCGATGACCAAAGGCAGCGCGCCGTCCCCGGCGCTTCCGTCCGGCCTGCTCGCGGCGGGCAGTGGCGGCAGCGTGATCTGGAGCCGGGTGACGTACCGCTACAATTCCTTCCTCAGCTATTTCCTGCCGACTTGGACGACCTGGACCAACGATTTCTATCTCAAGCCGCGCCGCGTGCTGCAGATTCCGCTGGCCAGCGCCCCGTCGAGCCCGGCCGTCTGCAACAGCTGAGCCTGGCGGCAGTCAGGTCCGCGGCCTTATCAACCCTTCCTGCGCCACCGAGGCGATCAGAACGCCGTCGCGATTGAAGATCAGGCCGCGATTGAATCCGCGCGCGCCGCCCGCCGAAGGGCTGTCCTGGCTGTACAGCAGCCAGTCGTCCAGCTTGGCGTCGCGATGAAACCACATGGCGTGATCGATGCTCGCCAACTGGACCGCGGAGAAGAAACCTTTGCCGTGCGGCAGAAGCGATGTGTCCAGCAAGGTCGTGTCGGACAGATAAGCCAAAAGAATTTGGCGCTGGCGGATATCGTCCGGCACCGGGCCCGAGGCCCGGAACCAGATGTTATCGAAGGGCGCGCGCGGCGGCCGGTCGGCGGGGCCGTCCAGAATGACCGGCCGGGCTTCGAAGGGGCGCGGCCGCGCAAGCCATTCACGCAACGCCTCTTCCGGGGCGGGCACTTGCGGCATTTCGAACTGATGCGCGTATCCTTCTTCCGGCAACTGGAAGGAGGCCGCGAGGTTGAAGATCTGCGCGCCATGCTGGATCGCCACCACCCGGCGCGCGCTGAAGCTCTTGCCGTCCCGCGCCCGGTCCACTTCATAGAGGATCGGGACGCGCGGATCGCCGGGACGCAGGAAATAGGCGTGCAGCGAATGGCAGAGGCGCGATGGTTCCACGGTGCGGATCGCCGCCGCCAGCGCCTGTCCCAGCACCTGGCCGCCGAAGACGCGTTGATGCCGCGCCTTCGGACTGAGGCCGCGAAAAATATTTTCCTCGATCTGCTCCAGATCGAGGAGCCCCAGCACTTCTTCCAGCGCCGCTTTGCCGTCGTCCGTCATCGCATCAACCAACCATGCTTTGGCGGCTTCGCCAATCCGTCACGCAACTGACCTATCCCCGTCGTCAAAAGGATTCACAAGGCCCGGGAGCCGGCCGGACCGGCCGAAAGAAAGGCAGCCATGGCCAACCTGCTTCTGGAACGCGCCGCGCATCAGGCCGCGCCGGCAACGCCGCGCGGCGTGCTGGAGCGGCTTTTTACCCTGATGTTCCAGGGTTTTGTCTACAACCAGATCTGGGAAGACCCCAGTGTCGATCTGGACGCCCTGAAACTGGCGCCGCACCACAGGCTGGTCACCATCGCCTCGGGCGGATGCAATGTTCTGAATTATCTGACCGCGGCGCCGGCCCAGGTCGTTGCGATCGATCTCAACCCGCACCACGTCGCCCTGACCAGGCTGAAACTGGCCGCGCTGGAGCATTTGCCCGACCACAAGAGTTTCCTGCGCTTTTTCGGCGGCGCTTCCGATCCGCGCAACATTGCCGCCTTCGATACATTCATCCGCGACCGTCTCGATCCGGCGACGAGAGCCTATTGGCAGGCTTCGCATGGCGTGCGTCCGCGCCGCCGCATCGAGATGTTCGCGCGCAACCTCTATCGCCATGGCCTTCTGGGCCGCTTCATCGGCCTTTTGCACGGCGTGGCGCGCCTGCATGGCCGGCGGCTGGAAGACATTCTTGCGGCGCGCACGCCCAAGGAACAGCGCGACAAGTTCGATCAAGTGCTCGCGCCGCTGTTCGACAGCGCCGCCCTGCGGCTGATCGCCAGGTCGCCGCTGTCGCTTTATGCGCTGGGAATTCCACCGGCGCAGTATGACGCGCTGGTCTCCTGCGGAAATGGCGACGCGATCGCCGTGCTGCGCGAAAGAGTGGAGAGGCTGGCCTGCGATTTTCCCATCGCCGAGAATTATTTCGCCTGGCAGGCTTTCGGACGCGGCTACGATCTGGAAACGCGCGAGGCCCTGCCCGCTTATCTGAAAGCGGAAAATCATGCCCTGCTGAAGGCGCGGGTGTCCTCGGTCGCGGTGCATCACGCCTCGCTCCTGGACTTCCTGAAGGCGCAACCGGCGCAGTCGCTGGACCGCTTCGTGCTTCTGGACGCGCAGGATTGGATGAGCCCCACACAACTGCAGGACCTGTGGCGCGAGATCGACCGCACCGCCAATTCGCGCGATGCGCGGGTTATCTTCCGCACGGCAGGAGAAACGAGCCCCCTGGAAGAAAAGCTGCCGCCGGGGATTTTGGCGCCCTGGCTTTATCACGCGTGGGAAAGCCGGGTGCTGCATGCCCAGGACCGGTCCTCGATCTATGGCGGTTTTCATATCTATGTCCGGCGCCCGCTCTCCTGATCCTCACGCCCTGCTGATGGACCGGACCTATCGGCATCAGCGCCATGTGTATGATTTCACGCGGAAATATTATCTTTTCGGCCGCGACAGGCTGATCGCGCAACTCGCCTTGCCTCCCGGGTCCAGCCTGGTGGAAGTGGGTTGCGGCACCGCCCGCAACCTGATCCGGGTGGCGCGCGCCTATCCCGGAACACGGCTTTACGGGCTGGACGCGTCCGTCGCGATGCTGGCGAGCGCCCAAGCGGCGGTAGACCGGGCCGGCCTCACCGGCCGGATCCAGCTGGCTCAAGGGTTGGCTGAAAATTTATCACCAAAACAATTTAAAGTTGAATCATTCGATCACGTTCTCTTCTCTTATAGTCTTTCGATGATCCCCGGCTGGCGGCAAGCGCTGGCGGCTGCCTCACGATCCTTGTCGTCCACGGGTCAGATTCATGTGGTGGATTTCGGCGACCTTGCGGGACTGGGACGAGCGGGACGAACGCTTTTGCGCGCCTGGCTGACATTATTTCACGTCAAGCCGCGCGTGGAATTTCTCTCGGCGCTGGAAGATGTTACAGGCCGCACCGCGACCCGGCTGTACCTCTTGCCCGGCCGCTATGCCTTCATTTTCTCGTGCGATCGAATGTAATTCGGGACGGTTACCGCTTTTTTGTGTCCCTGAAGGCACAGGTCCCCCATAAAACCCTGAAAGAAATACTGCATTTCCGGGGAAATGGACATCATCAGGGGAGACTTTTGGCCGGATCGCCGTTATAAGCCGAGTATCGGATTTTTGTGCTGGGTGGGGGGATCCTGCCCTGCGGTATTTTTCAAGCGAGGGTAGAAACAATGAAAATTCGCATGTTGGCCTTGGCCGGCGTTGCCGCCGTAGCCTTGAGCGCGCCGGCGACCGCCGCACCCGAGGGTTGGTACCTCGGCCTGGCCGGTGGTTACGACAATATGCCGACCGTCAATTCGCGGTCGGCGCCGTTCCCCACGGCCGGCACGGTCCAGGTCGATCATAGCGATAGCGGCATCGGCATGCTGTCTTTCGGCTATTCCTGGGCTTCGGGTTTCCGCCTGGAAAACGAATTCAGCTACACCTCGCACGACATCGACTCCGCCGGTAACGGCGCGGGCGGCTCGACCAGCGTGATGTCGTCGATGTTCAACCTGGTCTACGACATTCCCCTGGACGATCAGTGGAAGCTGTCGATCGGTGGCGGCGCCGGTATCGGCAACGCCCGCCTGCACTGGACCGTGCCCGTCGGCGGCCAGGTTCTCGACTATACGAAGGGCTCGCACGTTTCGCTGGAATATCAGGCGATCGCCGGCATCGCCTATTCGATGTCGCCGGACGTCGATCTGTTCGTCGATTACCGCTATCGCGCCAATGCCAATGACGCGACCTACAATTCTTCCTTCACCGCGATCACCCCGATCAAGGTCGGCGACCTGACGGAGAATGCGTTCGTGGTCGGCCTGCGCTGGTTCATGACCCCGCCGCCGCCCCCGCCGCCGCCCCCGCCGCCTCCTCCGCCTCCTCCTCCGCCGCCTCCGCCCCCGCCGCCTCCGCCGCCGCCTCCGCCGCCGGCGAAGACCTACATCGTCTTCTTCGACTTCGATAAGTCGGACCTGACGGCGGAAG
>JAFKFF010000185.1 GCA_017307315.1 Alphaproteobacteria bacterium | reverse complement strand
ATCCCGACATCTCCACCACCCAGGTCAAGCTGATCCTCAAGGCGCCCGGCATGACCCCGGAAGAAGTGGAACAGCGCGTGATCGCGCCGCTGGAACTGGAACTGCTGGGTATTCCCGACCAGGTAGTGCTGCGCTCCGCCGCCAAATACGCCATCGCCGACATCACCATCGATTTCAAGGACAGCACCGACGTCTATTGGGCGCGCCAGCAGGTCGGCGAGCGGCTGGCGGGCGCAATGTCCGAGTTGCCCGACACCGTCAGCGGCGGCCTGGCGCCCATCGCCACGCCTCTGTCGGAAATTTTCATGTTCACCATTGAAGGCGGCTCGCTCAGCCTTGCCGAGCGCCGGACCCTGCTCGACTGGACGATCCGGCCGGCCCTGCGCACCATCCCGGGCGTCGCGGACGTGAACGCGCTGGGCGGCTATGTCACGAGCTTCGAGGTGGTGCCGGATGATGCCGCGCTTCTGGCAGCGAGCCTGCGCGTTTCCGACATCAAATCCGCCATCGAAGCGGCCAATCGCAATGACGGTGCCGGCCGCGTCGACGAAGGCGAAGAAGCGCTCATTGTCCGCGCCACCGGCGCGGTCAAGACGACGGAAGACCTGCGTCAGGTGACCTTGACGGCGCGCGGCGGCAAGGCGGTGCGCCTGGGTGATGTCGCCGATGTGCGCATCGGGTCGCTGACCCGCTACGGCGCGGTAACCAAGGACGGCAAGGGCGAGGCGGTGCAAGGGCTCGTGCTGGGCCTGCGCGGCGCAGATACCGGCGCGGTGGTGGCCGGCGTGCGCGCCAAACTGGACGAGATTCAGGCCAACCTGCCGCAAGGGGTGAAGGTGCATGTCTTCTACGACCGGGCCGACCTGATCGGCAAGGCGGTCTCCACCGTTCAGCATGCCTTGATCGAAGCCACCATCCTGATCGTGCTCTTGCTGCTGGCGTTTCTGGGCAATCTGCGCGCGGCGGTGGTGGTTGCGATCACGCTGCCCTTCGCCGCGATCACCACCTTCCTGCTGATGTCCGTGTTCGGCCTCAGCGCCAATCTGATGAGCCTTGGGGGGCTCGCCATCGCCATCGGCATGCTGGTGGATGCGGCGGTGGTGGTGGTGGAGAACACGGTCGAACATCTGGCGCATCAGGGGCAGCAAAGCCGGATTCCCCGCCTGCACTTGATCTATCGCGCGGCTTCGGAAGTGGCGGTGCCGGTGGCGTCGGGCATCGTGATCATCTGCCTGGTGTTCCTGCCGCTTCTGTCGCTGCAGGGCCTGGAAGGCAAATTGTTCGCGCCGGTGGCGCTGACCATCGTCTTCGCGCTTTCCGGCTCGCTTCTGCTGTCGTTGACCCTGATCCCGGTGATCGCCTCCTTCCTGCTCAAGCCCGGCGCCCATGGCGATGCCTGGCTGATGCGCAAGCTTGCGCCGCTTTATGCGCGCGCGCTGGCGGGCGCGCTGGCGCGGCCCCGCCGCCTGTTCTGGGGCGTGGGCGCGGTTTTTGCCCTTGCCGCGCTCGCCTATGTCCTGGTGGGAAAGACCTTCATGCCGGCGATGGACGAGGGCGCCATCGTGGTTCAGTTCGCGAAGCTTCCTTCCATCAACCTGGAGCGTACCAACCAGGTGGACCGGGCGGTGCAGGAAGCGATCATGGCGCGCGTGCCGGACGTGGTCGAAGCCGTCGCCCGCACCGGCAGCGACGAGATCGGCCTTGACCCAATGGGACTGAACGAGACCGACCTCTTCCTGATGCTGGCGCCGCGCGAGAAATGGCACGCCCGCGACAAGGACGAAATCGTCGAGCAGATCCGTACCGTGATGAAGGATTTTCCGGGCGTCGACTACAGTTTCACACAGCCCATCGAGATGCGGACCGCCGAGATGCTGACCGGCAGTCGCGGCGACCTCGCCGTCAAGGTTTTCGGGCCCGACCTGGCGGAGCTGGGGCGGCTCTCCGAAGCCATCCGCGTGGCCATCGCCAAGGTCCAGGGCGCGACGGACGTGTTCACCGTCGCCGACGACAAGGTGCGTTATCTGCAGACCGACATCGACCGCATGGCGGCGGGCTCGGCGGGTCTCTCCGCGGAAATCCTGCAGGAGGAAATGCGCGCCAGGCTGGAGGGCCTCGACGCGGGCATCGTTACCGACAATCAGCGCCGCATACCGATCATCATCCGCGGCGACGAGGATCTGCATGCCCGGCCCGAACTGTTCGGCGATATCGGCGTGGCGACGGGGGATGGCGGCATCGTGCATATCGCCGATGTGGCGCGCATCAGCCAGCCCGAAGGACCGGTCCGCATTCAGCGGGAGAATGCGTCCCGCTTCGCCACGATCCAGGCCAACGTTTCGGGCCGCGACCTGGTCGGCTTCGTGGAAGCCGCCCAGCAGGCGGTGGGCCAGCAGGTCAAGCTTCCCACCGGCTACAGGCTGGAATGGAGTGGCGAGTTTCAGAACCAGCGCCGCGCGGCCCAACGCCTGATGGTGGTGGTGCCGCTGGCGCTCGGCCTGATCTTCCTCGTGCTCTTTGCCACCCTGGGCTCGGTGCGCCAATCGCTGCTGATCCTGGCCAATATTCCGCTGGCGCTGATCGGCGGCATGCTGCTGCTCTGGATTTCGGGCGAATATCTTTCGGTGCCGGCCTCGGTCGGTTTCATCGCGCTGCTGGGTATCGCCGTCCTCAACGGTCTGGTCCTGATCGTCTATTTCAACCAACTGCGCGCCCAGGGGCTCGCCGTGGGGCAGGTGGTTTATGAAGGTGCCCAGCGCCGGCTTCGCCCCGTCCTGATGACCGCCAGCATTGCCGCGCTCGGCCTGGTGCCGCTGCTGTTCGCCACAGGGCCCGGATCGGAAATCCAGAAGCCGCTCGCCATCGTGGTGATCGGCGGGTTGATCAGCTCGACGGTCCTGACCCTTTTCCTTCTGCCCGTTCTTTTTGCGCGTTTCGGCATCCCGAAAGCGGAACGCGGCAACCTGCCCGTCCGGGAGCATGCGGCATGAGCTTGATACGCCTTACCTTGGCCTGTCCTCAGGCGCTGGCAGAGCAGATGGCCGAATTCCTCCTGGAGTGCGAGGAATTGGGCGGCGGCTTCACCGCCTGGACCGGCAGCGGCCATGGCGCGGATTTCAGCGCCGCTTCGCTGCGCGAACAGGTGCGCGGGCGCGTGCAGGTTTCCCTCCTGACGGCGGTCCTTCCGGCGCAAAGCTTGGCGCCGCTTCTGGCGTCGCTGCGCGCCCGCTTCCGCGCGCCGCATGTCCGCTATTGGACCGAAGCGGTCCTGGAGTTCGGAGACCTGACCTGATGCGCCCGATTTCATGCGCCTTCTTTCTTGTCCTGCTGCCTTTGCCGGCGCTGGCGCAATCCATCCCGCCCCACACCGAGGCGATCCGCTCGCCCAGCCTGTCTTTCATGCCGCCGCACGACATGGTGGACCGCGTCATGGCCGAGGATCCGGGCGTCCTGCGCGCACAGGCGCAGGTCCGCTCGGCGGAAGCGGACGCGCGCGCCCGCGAGGCGGGCCCGCACGAATTCACCGTGCATGGCGAGTATGTGACGCGCGCCACCAATATCGAAGGGCGCTTCGACGAATGGACCGCGGGCGTCAGCCGCGGCATCCGCCTTCCCGGCAAGGCCGAGGCCGACGGCAAGATCGGTACTTTCGGTGTCGCGGCGGCGCAAAACGGCTTGGGCGATTCCCGCCACCAATCGGCCACCTTGCTGAAAACGCTCTGGCTCAACTGGGTGGTCGCCGAATCCGATGCGCGCCTGGCCGAGGGGCAAATCGCGGCCTATGAAAAGCAACTGCAGGCCACGGACCGCAGCCGCCAATTGGGAGAGGCCGCCATCCTGCATGTCGAGCAGGTGCAGGCTTCGCTCGCCCAGGCGCGCGCCCAGGCGGCGCAGGCGGCGCAAGCCCGGCTCGAAGCTCGGACGACCCTGACGCGCAGCTTCCCGTTGCTGACGCTGCCGGAGGTGTCACCCGACATGCCCGATCCCGAACCCTTGCCGGGCACATGGGACGATTGGCGCGGCGCCGTGCTCGACGACAAGCACGAAATCAAAATGCCGCGGAGTGAGGCCGACCGCCGCGAATGGCTGGCGCGTCGCGCG
>JAFKFF010000184.1 GCA_017307315.1 Alphaproteobacteria bacterium | reverse complement strand
CCGCCGCCCGCTCCGCCGCCTCGCGGCCATGCAGGATGGCCGTCGCCTCGCTTGCCAGGGTCTTCTTGGCGTCGTTCAACTCCGCGCCCTGAAGCGTTTCCAGCCGCGCGATCTCGCCTTCCGGAAGGTCGGTGAAAAGGCGCAGGAAGGGAATATATTCCAGCTTGTCCAGCCATTCGGCATTGTCGACCATGATCGCGTCGGACGGGCCGTCGCCGAATTTCAGCAGATGGCGGATGCTGGCCAGGATTTTCTGCTTGTTGGCCTCGATCTGCGCCGGGGTCAGAAGCTGCCGGGTTTCGTCCTTGCCGGAAGGATCGCCGACTTTGGTGGTGCCGCCGCCCATCAGGAGAATGGGCTTGTGGCCGGCCTGCTGCAGGCGCCGCAAGGTCATCAACTGAATCATATGGCCGACATGCAGGCTGTCGGCGGTGCAATCGAAACCGATATAGGCCGTCACCGGCTCGCGCGCGAACATCGCATCCAGTTCGCCCGGCGCCGAGCAATCGTAATAGGCGCCGCGCGCGACGAAGGTGCGGAGAAATTCGGAGCGGAAGGATGGTGCTGCGTGCATAGTTTGCTCTGCTATCATGCTTCGACAAGCTCAGCATGAGGATGTTAAAGCTTCCTCCTCACCCTGAGCTTGTCGAAGGGTGAGCGGCGCGGGAATAGCACAAATGGCGGAAATTTCGAAAGTCATCGGCCTGATGAGCGGTACTTCGCTGGATGGCGTCGATGCCGGCCTGATCGAGACCGATGGCGAGGACGTCGCCCGGCCTTTGGCGAGCCTCACCCTCCCTTACGGTGCCGAAACCAGGGCGCAGTTGCGGGCCGCGCTGGACGAGGCGCGGACCGTTGCGGAAGGCGCGCCCGTGCCGCAAGCGATCCGGGAGGCGGAGCGAACCTTGACCGAGGCGCATGTCGTGGCCGTGGAGGCGCTTTTGAAAAAGGCCGGGTTGACGGCGGACCGGGTTGCCCTGATCGGATTTCACGGCCAGACCATCCTGCACCGGCCGGAGCGGCATTGGACCTGGCAGATCGGCGATGGCGCGCTTCTGGCGCGCAAGACCGGCATCGACGTGATCAACGATTTTCGCACCGCCGACGTGAAAGCGGGTGGGCAGGGCGCCCCCTTGATGCCGCTCTATCACGCCGCCCTGGCGCGCAAGGCCAGGCTGCCCATGCCGCTGGCCCTCACCAATATCGGCGGCGTGGCGCAGGTGACTTATATCTCGGAAGATTCGGTACTGGCCTATGACACCGGCCCGGGCAACGCACCGATCGACGATTGGATGATGCGCCACAAAGGCGTGCCGGTGGATCGGGATGGCGCCTTCGCTCGCAGCGGCAAGGTCGATCAAGCCGCGCTGGAAAAAATGCTGAATCATGCGTTTTTCGATCGTCCGCCGCCGAAATCGCTGGACCGGCTGGATTTCGGGAGCGAAGCGGTGGCGGGGCTTTCGCCCGAAGATGGTGCTGCGACACTCGCGGCGTTCACGGCGGCATCTCTGGCACGTGCCCGCGAACATTTCCCCGAACCCGCCGCGACCTGGATCGTCAGCGGGGGCGGGCGACACAACACATTCCTGATGGATCAGCTGAAGGCGCGCGTGAACGCGCCGGTTCTGACGGCGGAGGAGGCGGGCTGGGACGGCGATGGCATGGAGGCGGAAGGCTTCGCCTATCTGGCGATGCGATCGAAACGGGGTTTGCCGCTGTCGCTGCCGACCACCACCGGCGTCCGCCAACCGATGACTGGCGGTAGATACCACCGTAAGGCTTGATATCGCACCAGTCGAGCGCGAGGGATTTTGCGATCTGGGCAGGAGCGTCGCGCGGAGCGTGCGTCAGCACGTGAGCACGCGCGACGAACCCAGGGCTCAAAAGACCCGCGCGCTTACCTGCCTTCTCTGGGCTTGCTCATCATGTTGGAGACGTATTCTTTCACCGTCTCCACCACATCCGCTTCATGCTTGTCGAAGAAGTGGTTGGCATCGTCGATCTTGTTGTAGGTGATCTTGATGCCCTTCTGGGCGGTCAGCCGGTCGACCAGCTTCTGCACATCGGCTTCCGGCACGACGCTGTCCTTGGTGCCATGCACGATCAGGCCGGACGCGGGGCAGGGCGCCAGGAAGGCGAAGTCGTACATGCTGGCGGGCGGAGCGATGGAAACGAAGCCCGTGATCTCGGGCCGGCGCATCAGAAGCTGCATGCCGATCCAGGCGCCGAAAGAAATGCCGCAGACCCAGACATTCGAAGGGTTGGGATAAAGGGTGTTCATCCAGTCCAGCACGGCGGCGGCGTCGGACAGTTCCCCCGAGCCGTTGTCGAACGTGCCTTGGCTGCGGCCCACGCCCCGGAAATTGAACCTGACCGTGGTGCAACCCAGCCCGTGGAACATGTGGAACAGGTCGTAGACCAGGGGGTTGTTCATGGTCCCGCCGAATTGCGGGTGCGGATGCAGCACCAGGGCCATGGGGGCGCCGGGTGCTTTCTGGCGTTGGTAACGGGCTTCGATCCGGCCGGCGGATCCCGGAAGAATAATGTCAGGCATGGGTTTTCTCGGCGGAGCGGATCTGCAGCATTAGCATAGCAAAAAACTCGGGATATCCACCGGCAGTCTCATAAGAAAACTTATTTCTTTCAGATAGTTACTGGAAGACTGGGTGTGGCGGGGCGAATACTTGACCATCATGGTCGGGAAATCTATACCCCTCATGCTGGAATCCAGGTGTTTTTCCAGGACGGGCCGCGCTTCTTAACACCAAGCCGTCGCCCCTGCCTAAGAAAAAACGCCGCTTTTTGAAGGAGATCGGCCATGCGGCTGAGCACCAAGGGACGTTATGCGGTGATGGCAATGGCCGATTTGGCGGGCCATGCCGCCGAGGCCGATGGGGCGGTGAAGCCCGTGGCTCTGGCCGACATCGCCGAGCGCCAGGACATTTCCCTATCCTATCTGGAGCAGCTTTTCGCCAAGCTTCGCCGCGGCGGGCTGGTGACCAGTGTTCGCGGCCCGGGCGGCGGCTATCGTCTGGCCAGGCCGTCCGGCGAGTTGCGGATTGCCGACATCATCGTGGCAGTGGACGAGCCGATTGCCGCGACGCGCTGCAAGCCGAACGGTGCCAAGGGTTGCACCAAGACCGGCGCGCGCTGTGTCACCCATGATCTTTGGGAAGAGTTGGGCCAGCAGATTCACATCTTCCTGTCCTCGGTATCGCTGGCCGATGTGGTCGAGCGGCGTGTGTTGGGACGTTCGCGCCCCTGCAACGATTTCGAGGTCGAGAGCGAAGGGCGGGCGCCGGATTTCGAAGCTGCCTGAAAGTCAGTCATGCCCTATTGCGACCATAACGCCACGTCTCCGCTTCGCCCGTCCAGCCGCGATGCGATACTGCGCGCCCTGGCGGTGACGGGGAACCCGTCCTCGGTGCACGCCAATGGCCGGGCCGCGCGCCGGATCGTGGAAGAGGCGCGTGAAAGCGTGGGCCGGCTTGCCGGCGCCGGCGCCGATCAAGTGATCTTTACCAGCGGCGCCACCGAGGCCAACGCCCTGGCGCTGTGGGGCGCGGTGGAAGGCGCGGTCGACCAGAGCGAAACTGACAAGGCGCTTCGCATCACCCGCCTTTTCGTTTCCGCGGTCGAGCATAGTTCGACGCTGAAGACGGCGCAGGCGGTGGCGGAACGGGTTGCGGGCGTGCGGGTCGAAACCTTGCCGGTGACGGCTGACGGCATTCTGGATACCGAGGCGTTGCGGGTGGCATTGCGTGAAGGCAAGGGGCGCGCGTTGGTCGCGGTGATGGCCGCCAACAACGAAACCGGCGTGATCCAGCCGATCGCCGAGATTTCGCGGTTTTGCCGCGAGGCGGGCGCGCTTTTGCTGGTGGATGCGGTGACGGCGGCCGGCAAGTGCGATCTCGATGCCGGGCTTTGCGATTATCTTACCTTGTCGGCGCACAAGCTGGGCGGCCCGCAAGGCGTGGGTGCGCTGGTCGCGCGGCCCGATGCGCCGCTGGCGCCGCAACTGACCGGCGGCGGCCAGCAGAAGGGCCTGCGCGCCGGGACCGAGAACCTCTCTGGCATTGCCGGTTTTGGCGCCGCGGCCGATGCCGTTCTTGCCGATGGCGAC